>CAZYDY010000050.1:0-7226 GCA_964646245.1 uncultured Sphaerobacteraceae bacterium | reverse complement strand
GTTCGCAAATCATGGTTACGTTCGAGAAACGGCCGGGTGAAACCGTCACCATTCCCATGAGTGACGTGCGCAACCTCGCCAATGATCCGGATCGTGATGTCCGCCGTCGAGCCTACGAAGCCGAGATCGACGCCTGGAAGAAGTGGTCCACTCCCATTGCGGCGGCCCTCAACGGCGTCAAGGGCGAGCATGGAACGCTCTCCCGCAAGCGCGGGTGGGATTCTGTCCTGCAAGAATCACTGCACCAAAACCATATCGACCAGGAAACGCTCGACGCCATGATGTCCGCCGCGCGAGATGCGTTCCCGGATATTCGCCGCTACTGGGCAGCCAAGGCGCGCGCGATGGGCATCGAAAAGCTGGAGTGGTTCGATATCACCGCACCCGTCTCGCAAAACGAGCGCGAGTGGCAGTGGGATGAGGGCATGGACTTCCTCATGGAGCAGTTCGGCAGCTACAGCAGCAAAATGCGAGACATGGTCCAGCAGGCGATGGATGAGCGCTGGATTGATGCCGGTCCACGTGAGGGCAAGGTCGATGGAGCCTTCTGCATGGGAACCGTTCCGGGCAAGAGTGGTGTACTCAGCAACTTCACACCCAGCTTCGATGCTGTGAGCACCATGGCCCATGAACTGGGTCACGCATATCACAACCTTTGCCAGGTGGATTCCAGTCCACTTTGGAGCATGAACACGCCGATGACACTGGCCGAAACAGCCAGCACGTTCTGCGAAACGATCTTGCGAAAGGCAGCGATCGAGCAGGGGAGCGAGGACGAAAAGTTCTCGATTCTCGATGGTGGACTTGTGGACGCCGGCCAGATCGTGGTGGATATCACCAGTCGCTTCCTCTTCGAGCAGAGCGTGTTCGAAGCTCGGGCGAATGGGGTGCTCACTGCAGATGACTTCAACGAAATGATGATCGCCGCACAAAAGGAAACGTATGGCGATGCGATTGTTGAAGAGAGCCTGCACCCGTACATGTGGGCGGTGAAGAGTCACTACTACAGTGTCAATCGCGCCTTCTACAACTACCCGTACATGTTTGGATTGCTGTTCGGGCTCGGGTTGTATGCCCAGTATCAGCAGGAGCCGGAGTCGTTCAAGGCGAAATACGACGTCCTGTTGGCGAGCACCGGATCAGCCGATGCGGCCACGCTCGCTGCCGAATTCGGAATCGACATTCGCAGCAAGGAGTTCTGGACCGCCAGCCTCGACGTGATCCGTCAGGACATCGAAGAGTTCGTTTCGCTGGTCGAAGCGCGAGAAGGTGCGCTCGTCTAGTACGCAATAAAAATCGCCCCTGGCATTGTTTGCCAGGGGCGATTTTGGTTTTCCCTAAAGTCCCGTGAGATCAGTCGGCCCCTCGTCTGCTGGTGTCGAAGCGGGTGTAATGTCATCGTTCGGTTGGGGCGTAGACGTCGGCGTCACCACCGGCGTGGCTTCATCCGGGGTCGCTATCGGTTCAGCCACGGGATATGGTTCTGTGTCAATCGGCATGTCCTCATCCCGGGCCCAACCGACGAAGCCTTCCTGGTAAATCACGACATTGTCGTATCCCGCAATCTGCAATGCCAGCCAGACATTGCCGGATTGCGACGAGAACAGGCTATAGACAACGATATCGTTCTCCGGGGACAACCCGTGCGATTCAAAAATCTCCCGTAACTCTTCCCGGGATTTGAAGGTGCCATCTTCTCTCATTACCGCGGCAGTGGGGATGTTGATCGAGCCAGGAATGTGACCCACACGGATCGTGCCGTTCACGTCATCAAGCTGCTCGACGGAGGATCGGGTATCGACGATGTGGATGTCATCGTCATTCAATCGATCACGAAGCGGTTCTCGCCGAATGATTAACGCTTCATCCCAGGTCGGTGTGGCTGCAATGTCGCCCGTCCGTGAATCCTCAATCTCAGTGGTCATCTCGCCGTTCGCGCCAATCCAGGCACGAAGACCTCCATCCAGCACGTGCACATCAGAAAAGCCGTTGAGCTTCATTAGCCAAAGCATCCAGGTAGCGCGCTCGGATTCATTGTTGTCGTACAAAACGATACGCGCGTTTTGAGGAACATTCAGGTTGAGTGGTTTGAACGGGTTATCGGCGGGATGCGGCGAGCTGATACTGCCTGGTTCGGCGTAATTGGCGGAATTAATTCCCATGCCGTCTTGCCACCAGATGTGGATCGCCCCGGGAATATGTCCCGATTCGTACTGGCGTTCATCGGAAAGATCGAAGATGTAGTCGACCTGCGCCCAATATTGGGTCAGCCACCTGGCGTCAACAAGGCCAGATGGGGCATTGCCGCTAATGGCAGGGGTAGCGTCGATGCCAGAAGGTGCGTGCACTTCCTGGTCCCGATCAATGCGCACGCCAATGGCACCGATGACCAGCACGGCCACGATCGCGACGGCGATCATTCCCAAATAGTTCTTGATGACAGATCGCATGGAGGGTCTCACTTCACAACGGCATTTGTGCTGCGGCTAATGGTACTCCAGACCCAGGTAATGCTTCACGCAAAACGCCTGGCCGAGATTCCCGGCCAGGCGTGTATTCGCTCGTGATGCGGACTAGTTGGAAGGAGTTGCCTCTGGCTCAATCACAAGGTTGGGTTCAATAGTCCAGGTTGTCTCAACTGTCACCACGATCGTCGTGGTACCAGCGCTAACATCTACCGGATTACTTTCTTCCATTGCCATGTCCGCATCTGCTGTTGCTTCCATGGACATCGGGGCATCCATGCTCTCACGAGCAGTCGGTTGCGGCGAGCTACTCTCCCACAGGCTGAAGAGTCCTGTGAGCGTAGAGTCAGAGCCGGTGGCGTAGTCCTCCGCCTTCAGCTTGGCATCTGCGATAGCGGCCTTGCGGGCCTCCTGAATGTGCGGATCCGGGTCACTCACGGAGAACGAAATCCGGCTGACAAAATCCGCTCCAAGCGTGACGGTTTCGTCCAGGAGTTCGCCGACCAGATCCATGTCACGCACGGTGATGGTGATGGACATGCGCACCACATAGTGCTCAATGCGAACGAAGTTGCCATTTCGATCGTACTTGTTCTCAGGGGTTACCTGGTAGGAAGACGTACGAATGTCTTTGTCAGCCACACCCTTTTCGAGAAGCATTTCGGTGATGGCATTGGCCTCATCGGTGACTTCGTCCTGGGCAGGCTTCATCTCTTCATTGCGCGCTTCCAGGCCTACGCTGAAAGTCGCCATGTCTGGTTCAACAGTGACCACACCAGTGCCTGTAGTGCTAATGGTGCGCTGTGGCGGTGGAAACATGTCGGTTTGCTGGGCCGATACCAGCGGGGTTGCGACCAGGCTGAGCGCCGCGATCATCGCCACCAGTACGATTTTGGACTTGCGAATCATGTTGTTATTCTCCTACGATTTTGTGCCGGGTTCTCCGGCTCGGTAGTGAATCAGGATCCAGCCAGCAATTGATGCAAGTGCCACGATTCCAACGCCGATAGTCGTGATTTCAATAGGTGTCAGGCCATTATCAGTAGCCCGCGTTTGGTTATCGACATTCGCGTTGGTCGTATTCAGTGGCGATGCGTTGGCGGCTGCGGATTCACCTTGTTCTCGCACCTCGCCACGAGCCAGTGCTGGTTCCTGCTCTTCCAACGCGTCCACTGCGGAGTTCGTTTCGCTCAGTTCAGTCGATTGACCATCATCGGAGTCTGTTTCATTCCCAATGCCGGCCATCTGGGCACCGCCCAGAACCAGGAATGCGAGCACCGCAGCAATGCTGAGGAACCTGGCAAACGGCTCAAACCGGACCAATGTGCTGCTGGATGGTGAGGCATGGGTAACCGAACCAGGGCTACTGACAGGAGCAGGCGTACTCACCATCTCCGGTGTAATCGTGAAGGATCGCGGCAACTCCGGCTCCTCAAGCGAGCCCATAAGATTCTTGATAAATCGCTGATCGTCCGCTGTATTGCGGCACTCTGCGCAGGATTCCAAATGGGTTTGTGCTGCCCGGAACTCGGTTTCGGAGCACTCACCATCGAGATATGCGGAGATCTCGTCAGCTGAAAGATGGTGCAAGGTCATAGTCAAAGTCTTTCGTGCTATGGAACAAGGACGTCACGCCGTTGTGCAGTCCGAATGGTGCAGGCGACAACGCCTACAGTTCACTCATCATTAAGACGTAGATAACGTTCTGCAAGTTCCATTGCATCAGGAGATTGCTGCAGGTATTCGCGTAAGCGGGATCGACCTCTGGAAATCCTGGATTTCACCGTGCCCACGGCGATTTCCATCACCTGCGCTATCTCGTCATACCCATAGCCCTGTACATCGCTGAGGACGATCGCGAGGCGTTGGTCCTCGGGCAGGCTGGCGAGCGCATCTTGAAGAAGGTCGCTCAGCTCTCCGCGTGATGCGAATTGCTCGGGCTGCTCGGCAGCGCCGACTTGCGTCGTCCACTCCGGTTCGGATTCAAATGGCTGTGCATCCAGGCTGCCCGCCGGGCGGCGCGCCTTCGAACGCAACATATCGTACGTGCGGTTGGTGGCGATTCGAAGCAGCCATGGACGCACAATGCCGCCACGAAAGCTCTCGATGGCGTTCCACGCTCGCACAAAGGCATCCTGCGTCGCGTCTTCCGCAAGGTGAGGGTCACGCAACATACGCAGGCATGTTGAATAAACCGCCCTCTGATGGCGTTCAACAATCTGGTTGAATGCATCCATGTCACCCGTTTGGGCCAACTGCACCAACCGTTGATCCTCTTCGTTTGGATCCTGTTCGATCAATTCTGCCATCACATCAAGGGAATCCACCAATATTCAAAATGAAAGAGACCTTTGAGGATACTACCACGCAGGTCTTTTGTCCGGTGCTAATTATGTTCATACAGCTATTGACATGCTTGTGCATTCAGCGACCATATCTACGTTGTCCCGATTTCATGGAGGTGATCCCCTTGTCCTGGAAAGATGATCTTAAGTCCAAAGAGCAGCAACATATTGAGGAAGTGCTCGAGCTGATTCGTATGCCGAGCGTTAGCACCTCGCCCGAACACAAGCCAGATATGCAACGCACGGCAGAATGGGTTGCCGAGCGCATGAAGGCGGCAGGTGTCCCGGAAGTAAGGATCGCCCAGTCTGCCGGGCACCCCTCTGTGCTGGGCCGCTGGCATGTATCCGATGACCAGCCCACCATTCTTATTTATGGCCATTACGATGTGCAGCCTGCTGAACCCTTGGAGTTGTGGGATTCGCCACCGTTTGAACCACGCGTCGATGGAGACGTCATTTACGGCCGCGGTAGTTCCGATATGAAGGGCAACCTGCTCACAGCCATCCAGGGTGTCGAGGCTTCGGCGAAGGCAAATGGCGGCAAACCACCGGTAAACGTCAGCTTCATCTTTGAAGGCGAGGAAGAAATCGGCAGCCCGAATATGGTCCAGATCATTCGGGAAAATAAGGAGATGCTCGCAGCCGATGCGGTCATCTCTGCCGATGGTGGCCAGTACTCTGCCGACACTCCGAGTATGTCCATTGCCCTTAAGGGACTTGCCGGACTTCAGGTAAACCTGACTACGGCAAATACCGATATGCACTCGGGCGGCTATGGTGCCTATATGCCAAACGCCGTGCAGGTATTAACCAAGCTCGCTGCAACGTTCCACGATGAGAACGGTAAAGTGCTGGTGGATGGCTTCTACGACAAGGTACGTGAACTCAGCCCGGCTGAGCGAGAGGAAATGGCGCTTGTTGCCATTGACGAAGAAGCTGAGAAGAAGGATATGGAGGTCTCCGACTTCTTCGGCGAACCGGAGTTTACGACCCGTGAACGCAACTGGGCTCGACCGACCCTCGATTTCAACGGCATCTGGGGAGGTTTCCAGGGCGATGGCGTCAAAACGGTGACACCGGCAAAGGCGCATCTAAAGATCACATGTCGCCTGGTTGCCGACCAGGATCCGAACGAGATTCGGGAGCTGGTCAAGGCGCATGTCGAGAAGCACGTTGGCAGTCGAGGCAAGGCGGAAGTTGTCTTTGCTGAGGGAAGTGCCCGTCCATACCTCGCCGATCGCGAACATCCCGTCTACAAGGCGGTCAACGCCACCCTCGTGGACCTCTATGGTAAGGAACCTGTTGTTGTACGTTCCGGCGGGACCGTTCCAGCTACAGGTATCTTCCAGGATGAACTCGGACTGGAAACAATCACGCTTGGGTGGGGATTGCCGGGTAGTAAGGCGCACGCACCGAATGAGTGGTACACCATATCGGCGCATCTTCAGGGTCGCGAAGGCTACGCGCTCCTGCTGGACAATCTGGCCAAATAGTCGCCAGGTAGCAGAAACGAAATTCATCGCGCCAGGACTCATCCGGGTCCTGGCGCGATTCTTTGTTCGGTCCCCTGGTTTGTTTCACCTTTTTATTGACATGTTGATGATTTCAACGACGATGTCAGGGTTACCCGAATCCAATGGAGGTGAATCCTGTGTCCTGGAAAGATGATCTCAAGTCCAAAGAGCAAGAGCATATCGACGAAGTGCTCGAACTCATCCGTATGCCGAGCGTTAGTACGTCGCCCGACCATAAACCAGATATGCAACGCACGGCAGAATGGGTCGCTGCGCGTATGAAGCGCGCCGGAATACCAGAAGTGCGGATCGCTGAATCTGCCGGGCACCCGTCTGTGCTGGGTCGCTGGCACGTTTCGGAGGACCAGCCCACGATTCTGATCTATGGTCATTACGATGTGCAGCCTGAAGAACCGGTTGAACTCTGGAATACCCCTCCATTCGAGCCGACAATTGATGGCGATCTGATCTATGGCCGAGGTGGCTCGGATATGAAGGGGAGCCTGCTCACCGTCATCCAGGGTGTGGAAGCGTCGGCCAAGGCCAATGGTGGAAAGCCTCCGATCAACGTCAGCTTCATCTTCGAGGGCGAGGAGGAAATCGGCAGCCCAAACCTCGTGCAGGTCCTTCGTGAGAATCAGGATATGCTCGCGGCCGATGTGATTATCAACGCCGATGGCGGCCAGTACAGCCAGGATACGCCGAGCATGTCCATTGGTCTTAAGGGCATCGTTGGCATGCAGGTAAACCTGACCACCGCGAGTTCGGATTTGCATTCCGGTGAGTACGGGGCCTATGTTCCCAATGCCGTGCAAGTGCTGACGAAACTGGCGGCCACATTCCACGATGCCGACGGCAAGGTAATGGTCGAAGGCTTCTACGATAAAGTCCGCGAACTCACC
>CAZYDY010000049.1:0-9216 GCA_964646245.1 uncultured Sphaerobacteraceae bacterium | reverse complement strand
GTTCTCGTCCAGAATGCGGGCGAGTTCCAGTATGGAGAGTGATGTGGAGCTGGATGGCTTGAATACCACGGTATCGCCAGCGGCGAGTGCGGGAGCAAGCTTCCAGGCACCCATCAGGAAGGGGAAGTTCCATGGAACGATTTGTCCCACAACGCCCAGCGGTTCCTTCAGGATGATGTTCATGGTGTCGCCATCGAGCATGGTGGCGCTTCCTTCTTCAGCGCGGAGGACTCCGGCGAAGTAACGGAAGTGGTCCATGGCCAGTGGCACGTCGGCGTTGGTTGTTTCACGGATTGGCTTGCCGTTGTCCATGGTTTCGATCGCGGCGAGGTAATCGAGGTTTTCCTCAATCAGGTCGGCGATGCGGAGCAGGATGTTCGATCGCTCGGTGGGCGTCGTAGCGGCCCAGGCCGGGAAGGCTGCGCGGGCAGCGGCTACTGCGGCATCCACATCGTCCTTCGTCGCTTCGGCGAAGACGGCCAACTGTTGCCCGGTCGCGGGGTTTATTGAGGGGAGCGTTGCTCCATCGGATGCATCTCGCCACTCACCGTTGATGTAGAGCTTGTAGTGATCGGTGGATGGTTGTACACCAATGAATTGTTCTGGTCGGGTATCTAAAACTGTTGCCATGTATAGGCATGTCCTTTCGCTAACACGAGTAAAAACTAGCTATTTGCCAGTCGTGATGCCTATAGTATAGTACTAAACATTCCTAATTGTCAAGTAGGGTAAGTGAGATAGCGAAATAGGGTCTTCTGATTACCCTTGTTTTCGATTGGCGATCTGGAGATTGTCCGATGCTTTGATCAGTCGGAAAACTGCTATCATGACCCCAATACTTTGACGGAGCCGAGTAGTTGCCGGCGAAACCGATGTTCAGCAAGCTGCGGATGATGTGAGCGCAGCCATCGACCTGGTAATGAAGACCCTCCCGAGTGCGTGGCCAACCGTGATGAACCGCGTGAAAGCCCGCCGGTGTCGCCCCCGTTACAGGGCTCCAGAAGGTTCACGGTAGCTCCGTGAACGAAATTGCGGTGGCACCACGAGACGCCTCACTCGTCCGCAGCGACGGAGTGGGGCGTCTGGCTTTTTTCTGGAAAGGTGGCATCGCATGCCTCCATCTTTTAGTGCGCGCACCCTCGCGCGTGATCTTTCATCCCTCGTTGGGGAAACCGTATCTATGGAAGGTTGGCTGCATCACACGCGCAATCTGCGCGCAGTCGATTTCCTGTTGCTGCGTGATCGCACGGGTATCACCCAGGTGATCGTAGAAGCGGAGAAGCAGCGGTCTCTCCTTGCTTCGTTGCCGCACGAATCGGTACTTGCGGTGACTGGAACGGCTGTGGCGAGTCCACAGGCGCCCGGTGGTGTGGAGATCCACGACCCGGAGATCATCCCGATCTCGGTACCGGAAGCTGAACCACCGTTCGAGCTCTTTCGTCCGTCGCTGGATGTGCAGCTGCCAACACGGCTTGATCATGCGGCGGTGAGCTTGCGGCATCCTTCGGCGGTTGCTTCGCAAAAGTTGATGGCGGCCGCGATGCGGGGATTTCGGTCCCGGTTGGATAGTTACGGATTTACGGAGATTCAGACTCCGAAGCTTTTGGAGACAGCCCCGGAAGGCGGCGCAAACGTCTTCAAGGTCGATTACTTCGGACGAGATGCGTACCTGGCCCAGAGTCCACAGCTCTACAAGCAGATCATGGTGGGAGCATTGGAACGTGTGTACGAAGTTGCTCCGGCATTCCGCGCCGAGCCACACGATACCAGTCGGCATGTGAGCCAGTATCTCAGCCTGGACGCGGAGTTTGGATTCATCGTGGATCACCAGGATGTGATGCAGATGGTTCGGTCAGTTGTGGCCGCGATGATGGCCGAAATGCGAGCTGTTGAAGCGCCTGGAGTTGAGATTCTGGACGTGCCCGCGGAGATTCCGCAGATTCATTTCCGCGATGCGCTGGCGATGCTTGGTGTACCGGAGGATGAGCCCGACCTTGCACCAGAGCATGAACGCGCGCTTGGTGAGTGGGCGTTGCGTGAGTATGGGTCCGCATGGCTCTTTGTCACCGGGTATCCCATGGCCAAGCGTCCCTTTTATACGCATCCGCAACCGAACGATGTGCGATGGAGCAACAGTTTCGACCTGCTCTGTTTGGGACTCGAGATCACCACCGGTGGTCAACGGCTGCATCGTTACGAAGATTACCTGGCTGCCATTGAGCAGCGGGGAATGGAGGCAACGCCATTCCGCGGGTATTTTGAGGCGTTCAAACATGGCATGCCTCCGCATGGCGGATTCGCCATTGGTCTTGAGCGCATGGTTAAACAGATAGTGGGAGCGGCGAATGTTCGCGAGGTGATGCTCTTCCCCAGGGACATGCAACGCCTGGCTCCGTAATGAAAATCAGGGAAGCTGGTTCCGTCTTTCGGAACCAGCTTCCCTTTTATTGACGGATGCTCCCGCGTCCCTGAATCTGGGCGTATCTTTCCGGTGTGAATTTGGTGATCTTGAGGGAATTGAAGAATGAATATCTATGTATCCGTGGACATCGAGGGCGCAAGTGGAGTGGTGCATGGCGACATGATGATGCCTGGTGCTGCTGAGTATGATCGTGGGCGCCGCCTTATGACCGCCGATGCCAATGCTGCGATTCAAGGGCTGGTTGATGCTGGTGCCGAGTACATCCTGGTGAACGATGGCCATGGACCCATGCGAAACCTGCTGGTGGAGGAGATCCACGAGCGCGCTCATCTTCTTAGCGGAACCGGTGATGCCAAGGAGCATTGTCAGGTGGAGGCGGCGGATAGCAGATCGTTCGATGCGGCAGTGTTTGTTGGCTATCACGCCATGGCCAAGGCCCAGTTCGCGATTCATCCGCACACCATCGCTGGCATTGCCGTACGCGAATTGCGCATAAACGGAGTTCCCCATGGAGAAACCGGCCTGAACGCCGCTGTTTTGGCTTCGTTAGGAATCCCGACGGTAATGGTGACAGGCGATGAAACGACGGTGAAGGAAGCGCATCACTTCCTGGGCGACAACATCGCCGGGGTGGCGGTGAAGCAGGCCCGGGGTCGTAATGCTGCGATCTGTCGGCCATTGAAGGATTGCTATCGGGATATCCAGCAGGCCGCGCACGATGCCCTGGGGGAAATCGCCGACGTCAAGTTGTATCAACCCGATGGTCCATGGAATCTGGAAGTGGATTTCAACACCATGGCTCAGTGTAGCCGCGCTTCCCGCACAGCGGGCGTGGAGCAGGTTTCATCCATGACGTGCCGCATGCATGGTGATTCACCGTGGGATCAGTATCGGACCCTGTGGGCTGCGTTACGCTCCGCACTCTACGAACCCGCCGGTTGGCTGGCGTAATCACAGTACTCTCTTTGGTTCATTTTCTAGAAAGGCGTTGATGAAGCCAACGTCCATGAGGTGATGCTCTTCCCCAGAGGTATGTAACGACTGGCTCCGTAAGGGAGAACCCCACAGATTTTCGGGCGGGTAGGGAGGTCTTCTTTATCCGCCATTTCCGATTGTGAATCTCTTCACTAACAGTTGTGAAAAATATCACAAATGCTTCCTGATACCGTCTACTATCAAGGTGAGACAAACGGCGGGCGGTTGTCGGGGATTAATAGCGGAACGGAGAGCAGGTATGACAGCGGAAAACACATCATCAGAAATCAGGACCGAGACACGGAATGGGCGTAACGGTGTCGTGAAGTACGACTTCGCGGACAAGGTGGCATTGGTCACGGGCGCGACGTCGGGAATCGGTAAAGCAACGGCGATCATGTTCGGTCGCAACGGCGCCAAAACCGTGGTGGCTGGTCGAAACAAGGCTCGCGGGCAGGAAGTGGTGGATGCTATCAAGGCCGACGGTGGCGAAGCAATCTTTATCGAAGTTGATATGGAAGACCAGGTCGAGATCAAGGAGATGATCGACAAGACTGTGGAGATATATGGTCGGCTTGATTTCGCATTCAACAACGCAGGTATTTCTGGTCAGCCGGCGCTGACACATGAAACCAAATTGCGCGACTTCCGCGAGATCATGGACATCAACCTCAATTCGGTCTTCCTCAGCATGAAGTATGAGCTGGAAGAAATGTTGAAGTCTGGTGGTGGCAATATCGTGAACTGCTCATCTTATGGCGGAACACATGGCGTTGGAGGCATGAGCGCTTACACCGCCTCCAAGCATGGCGTCATTGGTCTCACCAAGGCTGCGGCAGTTGAGTACGCCAAGCTGGATGTGCGCATCAACGCCGTTTGCCCTGGCTCAGTGCAGACGCCACTCATCGACCGATTGTCTGATGTAGCCGGCGAAATCTCTGCTGGTACATCTGACGGCCAGTCCGAGCAGCCGGGAATGAATCGCGTTGGTAAGCCAGATGAAGTCGCCGAAGTGGTGATGTTCCTTTGCTCAGAGGCGTCCAGCTTTGTCACTGGCGCGACTGTTGCCATCGATGGTGGTATGGCTGCCGGGTAACCGCAACTACCGTTAGATTGAGTCGGTATTCGCCAGCGTCACCGCCGTTCGCAGAAGCACATTTGTGGCGGCGGTGATGTCTTCCGGCGAAGAGTACTCTGCTTCGGCGTGGCTGAGGCCATCTTTACTGCGTACGAAGATCATGCCGCTCGGCCAAAAGAGTGCGGCCGGGCCGGCATCGTGGCCGGCACCAGACCATAGCTCCCGCACGGGCAAGTTCTCCCCTGCGATCGCGTCTCGTATTGCACCCATGACCTGCGGATTGAACGGACGTGACTCTCCCGTATCCGAACTGGCGATGGTGACCGAAACGCCCTCCTGTTGTTCCACCTGCCGGGCGGCGGTTTGGAGCCCATTGCTGATCATCTCCATGTCGCGTGTTTCGGCACAGCGCACATCAACGGTGAATGTCACACGGGACGGCACGACATTCATGGCACCTGGCTCCACCGAGAGTTTCCCCACGGTTGCAACGCCGTATTCCTCACATTCAGTAGCAAGTCGGCGAATATCCAGCACCATCTGCGATGCGGCTACCAGTGCATCCGCTCGGAGATGCATGGGATTCGCACCGGCGTGTCCTGCCCGGCCTTCGACGGTGACATCGAACCACGTTTGGCCAATGATGCCTTGCACCAGGCCGACTGGCAGATTTTCGTCTTCCAGAATCGGACCCTGCTCAATGTGCAGTTCCAGGTAGGCATGGCCATCTTTAGGTCGGTTTGCCGCATCGCCGTTGTACCCGATCCGCGCCAGTTCATCGGCGAACCGAACCCCGGATTCATCTTTAGCGTTGTACGCTTCTTCGGCATCAAGCCGCCCGAGAGCGCCGCGCGACCCGAACAGGGATGGTCGGAAGCGTGATCCTTCCTCGGCCGTCCAGTTCACGATCTCGATCGGATGCTTCGTCTGGATGTCGTGATCGTTCATCGCCCGCACGACCTCGAGGCCGGCAAGCACACCGAGCACTCCATCGTAGCGGCCGCCTTGCGGCACGGTATCGAGGTGGGATCCGATGATCACCGGTGCTACATCCTCTGTACCGGCTCGCCGTCCGATCATATTGCCGAAGTCATCGACCCTGGTTTCCATGCCCGCTTCTTCAAACCACAAGCGCAGCAGGTCGCGGGCGGCGCGGTCCTCATCAGTGAGCGCCAGTCGGGTTACTCCACCGTTTGGTGTCGCGCCGAACTGCCACATGGCCTCAAGGGATTTCATCAGTCGATCTGTATTGATGTGCATGAGGATTCCTGACTGTTTAGTGATTGCTTTCTCGTTCTTCTCATTCTCGCACCGGTATGCAATGCGTCCATGGGCGTGCTATTCTGCAACGCAGAACGTTATTTGCGCGCAGGCGCTTGATCGAGAGGGGTGTTCATGATGATTGTATTGATTGCTACCCCCTGCCAGCATTTCGACCTCGATCAAGGAATACATGCATGCCCGCAAACGACTTGCACCACTGGGGCGCCACCGAGAGCGTCCTGACCGAAGCTTCCGAAAATCCAAATTTGCATCTTGCCCGCGTCATTACCCAGGAGCGCGGTCAGTACACTGTTGTCTCCGCATTTGGCGAACATTCGGCCATAGTGGCCGGGAAACTCCTGTACAACACGACCGATATCACTGCGCTGCCCGGTGTAGGTGATTGGGTGATGATCGCCGGGAACAGTGACCTGGCGGTTATCCAGGAGATATTGAGTCGATCCAGCTGCATCGTGCGGAAGGCGGCTGGACCAACCCAGCATGGTCAGGTTATCGCTACGAATGTCGATACCGTCTTCATATGTATGGCGCTGAACGAGGACTTCAACCTCCGCCGACTTGAGCGCTATCTCGCTGTGGTTTGGGAGAGCGGCGCCATGCCAGTGGTTGTGCTGACCAAGGCTGACCTGACAGATGATCTCGATGCCCGAGTGGGGGAGGTGCGTGGTGTAGCAACCGGTGCGAATGTGCTTGTTACCGCCGCGCTGGAGCGACAAGGGATCGACGCGATTCAGCCGTATATCGGCGATGGCAAGACCATAGCTTTTATCGGATCCTCTGGCGTGGGGAAATCGACATTGGTGAATGCCCTCATTGGTGAAGAGATTATCCGTACCAGTGGTCTCCGCAACGATGGACAGGGTAGGCACACCACCACGCATCGGGAGGCGATCCTGCTTCCGGGCGGTGGGGTACTCATTGATACGCCGGGCATGCGCGAACTCGGACTCGATTCCGCTGATATTGATCGTACCTTCAGCGATATTGAGGAACTTGCCACAATGTGTCGATTCGCGGATTGTCAGCACGAGTCCGAACCTGGTTGTGCGGTTCAGGCTGAGATTGAAGCTGGGGAGCTGGACGAGGGACGCCTTGCCAGTTACCGCAAGCTTGGCAGGGAGGCCGCGTACGCCAACAGGTCCAAAGCGAAGAGTCGCGAAAACGCGTTCAAGCGACTGCCGGGTGGCAAGGCAGTGGTGAAGGCCCGTCGCAGGCAGCAGCGCGAGGAGGATTCCTACCGCGTCACCTAGCGACCGGGGCGGGATTCGTCGGTCAATACCAGGTGTTGTGTGCCATCGTGAAGTTCGCGCACGATATCCATATGTCCGGCATGGGTAGCTGTCTCTACGATCACGTGCACGATTATTTCGTGCAGGTTCGCGGGGCCGGCGTGTCCGAAGAGTTCGTTATCCCACCACAGCGGTGGCGCATCCAGGCTTGTTTGGCGGACGATCTCATTGTTATAGGCGGCTTCGCGGCGGTAGCTATCGAGTATCTCCTGAGGAGATATTCCTGGCGGGACATCCCACGCCTCCGCGCCTGGCGGAATCAGGATTGCATCGGGTTCGTTTAGGAAAACCTTTCGAAACCAGAAGCGTTCGACGTCGTGCGTGAGGTGATGGACGAGCCCGGCTGGTGACCAGCGAGACGGGAGTGTGCTGGTGAGCATGACGTCATCAGGCAGGTCAGCCATCGTTTCCAGGAGATGTTGGCGTTGTGACTTCAGTTCTTCCAGCAGGAAGAGGCGCTCATCGCTCATGGCGTACTCGAGTTCTATGATTCGGATTCGCCGGGCACATTGAACCTGGTTGGTTGCATGCCGAAACCGATGTTCATGCGGTTCCAGGCGTTGATTGAGATGATCGCCCAGGTAAGGTCAACCATTTCCTCTTCCGAGAACTCGTTCCGCCCGGCGGACCATGCCTCCGAGTCTGCTCCACCATCGGCGACCAGGGTGAGTGCTTCGGTCCAGGCGAGGGCGGCCTTTTCACGGTCTGTAAACCAGTCGGTTTCTCGCCAGGCCGGGAGGGTGGTGATGCGATCCACACGCTCGCCCAGGTTGAGCGCAGCCTTTGTATGGGAGGTAAGGCAGAATGCGCAGCCGTTGATTTGCGATGCCCGTATTTTTACGAGCTCGAGCAGGGACTCCTCGATCAGGTCGGTCGCTACGGATTGGTTGAGTTCCGAGAGGCCGGCTCGACCACTGTTGAGAAGCTTTCGATCGCTGATTCGTGCCATATCCGGTGCCTTTCTCAATGGGTTGGAGCGATCCACAATGGAACGCGTTCCCTGTACCCATGCTACACCCGTGGTGCGGGAGATATGGGCAGTACTAATTCGAGCCATCTGCGATCCGGATACACACGAGGTGACCGGGTCACTCAATCCCCGAATTCTGGACGGATTATGCTAACCTGATTCCGCGATGCGGACTTGTATACAATCGTGCAGCCACGTCCACATTGCGTGATTCATCAGGAGGACGACCGTGGCACCTGTACCAGATTCCAATGCGTTCTTCACTTCAGTATCCGCGTATGAGCATTTCATGGGGCGGTATGCCCGGCCCCTGGCGGAGGAGTTTGCAAAGTCCGTTCCCCTTGCCCTGGGGGACTCTGTGCTTGATATCGGGTGCGGACCGGGCGCGCTTACATCCGAACTTGTTGAACTGGTTGGCGCGGAGTCCGTATCGGCGATAGACCCCTCTCCGGCGTTCCTCGAATACTGCGCCAATCAGTATCCGGGAATTGTCGCAAAGCTGGCTCGAGCGGAATCGTTGCCATTCGAGGATCACAGTTTTGATGCTGTTTTGTCGCAGCTTGTGATTCATTTTGTTGAGGATTTGCAAGAGGCAGGTTCGGAAATTATGCGGGTGATCAAACCGGGAGGGCATGTAGCGGTATGCACCTGGAATGTGAATCGGATGGAGAAGATCAATCTGTTGCCACGCGCCGCTCATGCGGCGGGCATTGATGTACCGGACCTTCGTGTTGAAACGTTCAATGAGGAAGGCGAGGTTGCTGACTATCTGGAGTCGATCGGTCTGGATGATGTGGAGGAGTTTACGATTTCTGTGAGCTCCCTTTATTCCGACATCGAGGAACTGTGGAGCGCGTACATGGCCGGTGTTGGACCGCTGGGTCCGTGGATTGTCTCGCAACCGGAGGATGTGCAGGCGTCTATTAGGCGCGAGCTCATTCACATCCTGAATAGTCCTGAGGGAGAGTTCACACTCAGCGCTGTAGCTCATGCTGCACGTGGTACATCGCCGGAGTAATGTCGCTTAAATGCCTGACCGGCGGAGCGAGGCTCAACGCCGGTCAAACTTGGGGAGGAGAGATGTTGAAGGACGTTTTGATCTCTTCAACACTCGAAGTATCCGCGCTGTGGCTGAACACCACCTGAAATGAACCTGAGAGAAAGCTTAATTCGAATCCCGTGGTTCAATACCCGTCAA
>CAZYDY010000048.1:0-9406 GCA_964646245.1 uncultured Sphaerobacteraceae bacterium | reverse complement strand
GCGGCTGGTTCTCCGGTACGGATGAAGAATGCGCCGCCATGGAGCGGGCACTCGATTTCGTCACCGATGATGGTGCCGTCCGCGAGGCTGGCTTCCTCATGGGTGCATATATCGTTGAGGGCGTGGATCTCACCTTCGAGGTTAATCAGGCAGACCGGTTCGTCTTCCACCTCAACGTACATGAGCTCACCTGGTTCGAGGTAATCGGCCTTGCCGACAGTAACCCAATTCTCAGACATCAATGTCCCTTCTCAATTTCAGAACCTTTTGGTTCCCTGAACTTCAATACATCGTGAGCAGGTAGCTGGATGGAGACGACGTTGGTTTGCTCTTCTTCCATCGGATACCAGGGGCGTATGGTCGCCTCGGTTGAGTTTGACTCCACGACTACGACCCGTTCCCACCAGGCATCATCCCCTACCTGCCGTGCATCCGTTATTGGCTGGGTGAGTGGACGCGGGATGCGGCACCACATCGGTTCAATCAGCGATGGCATGCTGTATCCACGCACACGGCTCTCAGCGGCATCTCGTTCTGCAGGTTCTGCCAAGGGCATACCCAGCAAGTTGAGCGGCTCCCAAAGGCCGTCATCGGCCGAGCGCAGGTATCCGATTCGCTCTCCATCGTCATCGCGTCGGATTTCGATGAGGTGAGTTGTCCACATATCAGGTTGCATGGTGTACCTGAGCCCCATACCTATTTGACGTCGTGCAAACTGCCCTTCAGCACATGGAGACTGAGCAGGGCGCATTTCAGGCGCGCCGGGCTGAGTTCAATGCCGATCTCTTCCAGAAGTTCCTCCTTGGGGAGGTCTTTCACTTCCTGGACACTCATGCCCTGCACGATTTCAGTGAGCATGCTGGCGGAAGCCTGGCTGATTGCGCAGCCCTGGCCATCGAACATGATGTCCGTGACTGTGCCGGAATCGTCGACCCTCAGTTCGATCCGCACTTCGTCCCCACAGAGAGGATTTGTGTCCTCGTACTCATAGTCGTGAGGATCGAGGCGCCCCTTGTTGAGCGGGTTCTTGCTATGTTCCAAGATATTTTCGCGATAAATGCTGTCCACGAAAAGGTCCTCTCCGAGGAAGGTCTGGCTTGCACAGACGCCACAATCGACACGAATTTGTGTATCAGGCGAAAACATGCTGCGCGTGCTCCACTCCCTCGATAAGGCGATCAATGTCGTCTTCTGTATTGTAGAGATAAAAACTGGCTCGTGTGGTGGCGGTAACGCCGAGCTTCTTAAGTAATGGCTGGGCACAATGGTGTCCGGCACGTACTGCTACGCCCTTTTCATCCAACAATGCCGCAACATCATGAGGATGCACGCCTTCAACTGCGAAACTCACAACGCCTGCGCGATACACCTCTGGCCCTGGTCCAAACACGGTCACGCCGGGAAGGGCATTCAATCGGCGGATCGCCTCTGCAACGAGCTTGTACTCATGCCGGGCGATAGCATCGAGACCGACGTTGTCCAGGTAATCGAGCGCAGCGGTGAATGCAACGGCGTCCGCTACAGAGGGTGTTCCCGCTTCAAAACGATTCGGGATGTCTGCCCAGGTCGTCTTCTCTGCGGTGACCTTGCGGATCATGCTGCCGCCGCCCTGGTATGGTGGCATTTCGCTCAGGAGCGACCGCTTGCCATACAGCACACCGATTCCCATTGGGCCAACCATTTTGTGCGCGCTGAGCGCGAGGAAATCGACATCCAGATCCTGAACGTCGATGCTCATATGTGGAGCGCTCTGGGCTGCATCGAGGCAGACGACTGCGCCGGCATCATGAGCGGCGGCGATCATCTCCTTGGCTGGATTGATGGTGCCGAGGGCGTTACTGACATGCGTGAATGCAACCATTTTGGGCGAGCGTGCCAGCAGCTCATGATAGTGATCCTGATCGATCTGTCCATCGTCCGTCATGCGAATCACAGCAAACTCGGCGCCGGTTTCTTCGGCAACCATTTGCCACGGCACGAAGTTGGAGTGGTGCTCCATTTCGGTCACGAGTACCAGGTCGCCAGCGCTCAAATTGGTACGTCCCCAACTGTGCGCAACCAGGTTGATGGCCTCTGTGGTGCCGCGGGTATAGATGCACTCGGCAGGTTCAGCCGCGTTGATAAACGCTGCCACCCGCTCGCGCGCGGCCTCGTAGGCCGCATCGGCCTTCACCGCCAGGCCATACACGCCGCGGTGCACGTTGCTATTGATCTCACTGTAGTAGTGGACCAATGCATCGATTACGGCTTGTGGCTTTTGGCTGGAAGCAGCAGAGTCGAGAAAAGTGAGCGGCACATCGCCGGGTTGGTTCAGGATTGGGAAGTCGCGTTTAATCGCGACGGCGTCGAGCATGTAATCCACAGCTTTCTCGGGAAGTAATCGGCCCGGGCGAAATGCCCGGGCCGATGTACCGAACTAGTAACCGACCTTGCGGGCGATTGCGGTCTGGAGGAAATCCTGGATTTCCTCGACCGGAATACGGTCAATCACTGGTCGGAAGAAGCCCTCAACTACGAGCTTCTGTGCTTCCGAACGCGGGATACCACGTGCCTGGAGGTAGAAGAGATGCTCTTCCTCCACCTGGCTCACCGTGGCACCGTGAGTGCAGCGAACATCGTTCGCCTCGATCTCAAGGTTCGGAATCGAGTCCGCTCGCGCGGTGCGATCCAAAATAAGGTTTCGGTTTTGCTGGAAGGCGTCCGTTCTCTGGGCGCCCTCTTCCACCTTGATGAGACCGCTGTACACACTGCGAGCGCCATCCTTCAGCGCGCCCTTGAACTCAAGGTCGCTGGTGTTATAGGGGCTCTCGTGCAGCTGCCACGTGTGGTGATCGAAGAACTGCTTGCTATCACCGAAGTAGATACCGAGCATTTCGGCGAGGCCGTTCTCTCCACGGAGGTGGCTACCGATGCTGTTCTTGGTGAACTTCGATCCAAGCGTGACTTCCAGGCTCTTGAGCTGGGAGTCGGTGCCAAGAATGGCGCGCTGGGTCATGAAGTTGTGGACATGGCGACCCCAGTCCTGCACCTGCACATAGCGAAGGCTTGCGTCGTCAGCAAGGAAGAGTTCAACGACCTCGCTGGTGTAGCTGTTGCCATCGGCAGTGTCGCTCTGGAACGCGTCCACGAAGAATGCTTCTGCATTCTTCTCCATCACCACCAGGCTGTGATTAAACAGGCTGGCACCAACAGTTGGCTGGGTGACGAAGGAACGGAACGGGTGCTCCACGGTTACACCTTCCGGCACGTACAGGAATGTTCCCGTCTGCCAGAGGGCGGCGTGCAGCGCCTCGAACTTGCCGAAGTCGGCTGGCACGGCCTTGGTCATGAAGTACTCACGTACCAGTTCCGGGTGCTCGTTCACTGCGGTGGTGAGATCGGCGTAGATCACACCTTCCGGCAGATTGGAGGCTTCGTGCCAGACGTTTACGTGATCGCTCACGACGCTGATACCGGCGCGCTGATCGGCTGTGCCGAACTGGAGCTGGTGCTCGGATCCACCGATCACGGACTCGAGGCTTGTGGCCTTCTGTCCAAGATCAGTTTCGACGGTGTAGCGATCGAGCTTCAGCGTACGAAGGCTGGTTCGTCGCCATTCTTCGTCGGTGCGGCCCGGCATGGGCGTGCTCTCGTAAATGGCGAACGCATCCAGGCGCTTTTGCAGCATCCATTCAGGTTCGTTACGGCTGGCGGAAAGCGCTCGCACCGTGTCGGCGGAGATTCCCGCCAAAGTTTGCATTGTTTCAGCAGATACGCTCATTTGGTCCTCTCTGGCGGTCTATCCGACCGAACCTTCCATCTCAAGCTGGATCAGTCGGTTGAGTTCAACGGCGTACTCAAGCGGGAGTTCCTTCGCAATCGGCTCGATAAAGCCGTTCACGATCATACCCATCGCTTCAGTCTCGTTGAGTCCGCGACTCTGCAAGTAGAAGATTTGCTCGTCGGCAACCTTACTTACTGTCGCCTCGTGACCGATCTGCACTCGCTCTTCTTCAATCTCCATGTACGGATAGGTATCCGTGGCGGAGGTTTCATCAAGAAGAAGCGCGTCACAAATCACGCTGGCCTTCACGTTCTCGGCGCCCTTGTGGACCTTGACGAGACCGCGATAGCTGGACCGACCAGTGCCCTTGGAAATGGACTTCGAGGTGATCTGGCTGGAGGTGTTTGGAGCCACGTGCACCATTTTGGCGCCGGCGTCCTGATGCTGGCCATCGCTGGAGAAGGCAACACTCAGCACTTCACCGCGAGCGCCCTCTTCCATCATCCACACGGCCGGGTACTTCATGGTGACCTTGGAACCAAGGTTGCCATCGACCCACTCCATGGTGGCGTTCTTGAATGCCTGGGCTCGCTTGGTAACGAGGTTGTAGACGTTCTTGCTCCAGTTCTGGATGGTGGTATAGCGAACGCGGGAACCTTCCTGCGCCACGATTTCCACCACTGCACTGTGCAGTGAATCGGTGCTGTAGGTTGGGGCCGTGCAGCCTTCAACGTAGTGAACATAGCTGCCCGGAGCGGCAACGATGAGGGTGCGCTCGAACTGGCCCATGTTCTCCGCATTGATGCGGAAGTAGGCCTGCAGCGGCACCTCTACCTTGACGCCTTCGGGGATGTACACGAACGATCCACCACTCCACACGGCTGTGTTGAGTGCGGCGAACTTGTTGTCGTTGTACGGAATGATGGTACCGAAGTACTGCTTCACGATCTCCGGATACTGCTGGACGGCTGCGTCCATATCCAGGAAGATGACGCCCAGCTTCTCGAGGTCTTCGCGAAGGCTGTGGTAGATCACTTCGGATTCATACTGCGCACCCACGCCGGCGAGGAACTTGCGCTCCGCCTCGGGGATACCCAGCTTCTCGAAGGTGTCCTTGATGTATTCCGGAACCTCATCCCACGTCTTGCCCTGCTCTTCGGCTGGCTTGATGTAGTAGTAGATTTCGTCGAAATCGATGTCGTGAATGCCCTCGGCACCCCAGTTCGGCATCGGGCGCTGGAGGAAGTGGTCGTATGCCTGCAGGCGATACTCCAGCATCCACTCGGGCTCGTTCTTCATCTTGCTGATGGTTTGAACAAGCTCGCGGGTCAGACCCTTTTCTGCCTTAAAGAATGGTTCCTCGGTATCGTGGAAACCATACTTGTAATCACCAAGATCGATGTCTGGTGGGGAAGTAAATGAAGACATGTGGTTCTCCTTTCGCGGTGACTGCATAAAGACGCATTCACCGGATTCGGACAGCGGTCAGGAGGTTACGCCTGTACGGCGAACTCTTCCAGCAGCTGCTCGTAGCCCTTGGCCTCGAGCTCGTGTGCAAGCTCCGGACCGGCGCTCTTCACAATGCGACCTTCGATCATGATGTGAACATGATGCGGCTTGATGTAATCGAGCAGTCGCTGGTAGTGCGTAATGAGCACCATACCCATGCCTGCGTGCATGAGGTTGTTGACGCCTTCGGACACTACGCGGAGTGCGTCGATGTCCAGACCGGAGTCGGTTTCATCAAGCACGGCGAGTGTTGGATCCAGAAGCGCCATCTGCAGGATCTCGGCGCGCTTCTTCTCACCACCGCTGAAGCCTTCGTTCAGGTAGCGGGTGGCAAAGCTTTCTGGCACGTTGAGCTGCTGCATCTTCTCACGCATGAGCTTGCGGAACTCGCGTGGGGTGAATGGCTTGGACTCGTTACCTTCGCGCTCGTTACGAGCATTGCGAACGTTGGTCACGGCCATGCGCAGGAAGTTAGCCATGCTCACGCCCGGGATGACAGTGGGGTACTGGAAGGCCAGGAAAAGACCAAGCTGGGCGCGCTCATCCGGTCCCATCTCGAGAATGTCTTCACCAAAGAAGCGAATGCTGCCTTCGGTAACTTCATACTCCGGGTTACCGGCAATGACATTGGCCAGCGTGCTCTTGCCCGAACCGTTAGGGCCCATGATTGCGTGAATCTCACCGGTGTTGACAGTGAGGTTTACGCCACGAAGGATTTCATTATCCTCAATCGATGCGTGAAGATTCTCGATCTCGAGCATTGGAACGTTGTTATCCGCCATTGTGTACTTATGACCTCCAATAATCACCACCGCTGCCCGGTGCAACGGCGGAAGGTACCAAAAGGAAAAATCAGGCTTGCTCGGAGCCGGCCTGGGTTTCGAGGCAATCTGGGCAGAGTCCCTCGAATAGTGTGTGGTGACGCGCAATATGCCATCCGCTTTGCTGGGCGGCGGCCTCTTCGCAGGAAACTCCTACCGGCACGCTCACGTCAGCAAGGGCGCCACACTCTGTGCAGTGCACGTGATCATGGCGTTCGGTTCTCTTATCGAACCGGCTGGCCTGATCCGCGAAGGTAAGTTCCTGAATCAGATCATGCTCGGCCAAGAGATGGAGTGTGCGATACACCGTGCCATAGGCGATGGATGGGTATCGTTTACGAACCCGCTCGAAAATCTCACCGGCAGTGAGATGCTCTTCAGAACTTTCAACCTCTTCAAGGATGATTGCTCGCTGAGCTGTATTTCTGTATGCCCCTCGGACGGTGCTGGACACTAAATCCTCCCGTGACTCATGCGCTGATGTAACCTCTGGCGAATATCGGAATGATTCCCACTTGAGAATGATTCTCGTTCGCCTACGCCCTGAAGTATAGCAGCTTGAGAAGGATTCTCAACAGCACGCCGGACTGCGCAAGTCCAACTACGAGTATATCCGATGATTCAAGTCGGGTATAGAGAGGTCACTCTCCTGGAATCCACAGAAAACAGAAGAAGCGCCCCGGCCGATATTCGGCCGAAGCGCTTCGTCGATTCAAGTTTCTACCCGCGCTTCATCCATGGGTCGACCGCGTCCCGGAGACCATCGCCCAGGAAGTTGAACGCCAGAACAGTCAGGGAAAGCGTGACTGCAGGGAAAATCAACATATATGGATAGGTGCGCATATTGGGAATGGCTTCCGAGATCATAAGACCCCAACTCGGCATTGGTGGAATTACGCCCAGACCCAGAAAACTAATTCCGGCCTCATACAGGATTGCTCCGGGTATGCCGAGCGTGCTGGCAACTACCACAGGAGCGAGTGTGTTCGGCAATACATGCTTCATAAGAATGCGGCTGTCTTTCGCGCCG
Organism: uncultured Sphaerobacteraceae bacterium; assembly: GCA_964646245.1. Classification (GTDB taxonomy): domain Bacteria; phylum Chloroflexota; class Chloroflexia; order Thermomicrobiales; family UBA6265; genus UBA6265. Next base: position 2,283 of record CAZYDY010000048.1, on the reverse strand, counting down.
GCACTTCGTGCGGCCTCGACAAACTCGCGTTCTTTAAGGCTCATGGCGCCGGCACGAACAATACGGGCGACGGTAAGCCAGCCGATGAGGCCCAAACCGATATAGACGCCTATGAGACCGCCGGTACGTGCATCCAACTTCGCGAACGAGGCCAGAATTCCGTCCTGTTCCTGACCGAGCGCGAGTTGGCCCCGCAGAAATGTCATGATGACCACAACGAACAAGAGATTCGGCATGGCGTAGAGGACATCCACCACGCGCATGATCAACATGTCCCAGGCCTTGCCAAAATACCCGGCAATTGCGCCAAGTGGTACACCGATCACCAGAATGACTGTTTGCACGACGATGCCGACAGTGAGGCTTACCCGTGCACCAAACACCAACCGCGTCAGCATGTCCCGTCCGAGATCGTCCGTACCCATTGGGTGCGCCCAGCTCGGCCGCTGATTCACAATCGAATAATCCTGTTGTGAGTAATTGTATGGAAGAAGCATCGGTCCAAAAATCGCGGCGAGCACGAGTATGACCAGAAACCACATCGAGACAAGCGCCAGCTTGTTCTTGCGCAATCGTCGAAACGCTGCCTTCCACAAGCCTTCAATTTCACCGACAGATTCTCGTCGCCTAGCGTCTGCCACAGTTGCTGTTGCCATTGATACTCTCCTGTGGCTATTTGGTTAACCGCGGATCAAGAAGCGGATAAATGAGATCGACAATGAGGTTCATGAGGGTGATTACGAACCCGAACAGAAGCACGGTTCCGAGCACCACAGGGTAATCGCGTGTAGAGATGGAGGTCACGAAATACCGTCCCAAGCCCGGAACGCCGGAAATTGTCTCAACAAAGAAGGACCCGGTGATGATATCGGCAAACACCACACCACTCACCGTGATAACAGGCAACAGAGATGTCCGCAGAGCATGTCGCAAAATAACAGCACTGTTCTTCAAGCCTTTGGCGCGAGCGGTGCGTACGTAATCTGCCGACAAGACATCAAGCAAGCTGGAGCGTGTATACCTCGCGAGAATTGCCGCAGGGTAGAACGACAAAGCCAACGCTGGAATGATGATTTTTGTGCTGTTGAGTCCATCCCAACCATTGGTAGGGACCAGGCCGAGGTAACTGGCGAGAAAGAGAACAAGCAAACTGGCAACAACATAGCTTGGCGTGGAGATACCAATGATCGCCAGGAAGCTCGTGAGGTAATCGACCCAGGTGTTGTGCTTTACTGCACCGATGGTTCCCAGGGTGACACCCATGAGCACTGCAAGCACCATCGACACCAGGCCAAGTTGAAGTGAGACCGGGAAGGTATCGGAAATGATGTCCGAAACCGAGCGCGATCGGCTGGCAAAACTCGGTCCAAAGTCACCTTGCAGCACACCTTTGAGGTAGTTCAGATACTGCTGCCACAACGGATCGTTCAACCCATACGCTTCATTCAGCGCATCCACTACTGCCTTGGGCATCGGCTTGTCCTGATTGCTCCATGGGCTGCCAGGCGTGGCGTGGACCAGGAAGAATGTGATCGTGTAAATAGCGAGCATTGTTGGAAAGATCAACAATATTCGCCGGATCATATACGCGGAACGACTCAAGACAACCACCCCATCTGACAATCCGCAGACAAGAGCGGGTGGCCAAGGCCACCCGCTTTACGATTACATCTAGCGCGCTGCGATCTTCGGCAAGCGAAGGTGAGCGTACGCGAGAATCGGCTGCACGTGGAAATCCACCAGCCATGGCTTCACAGCCACCGTCGCAACGCCGCGATACACCGGGATGTACACAGCGTCTTGCACCAGCAGAACTTCCGCCTGACGATAGAGTTCGGCCCGGGTCTCGGGATCCGGCTCGGAAACCGCCTGCGCGCAGAGCTCGTCGTACTCTTCGTTTACCCAGCTCACGTAGTAGTGATCTGAAGCACTCACGAAGTTCTGGTTGTGCCAGTTCGCCGGATCGGCAAAGTCTGAGCCCCAGGTTCCGTACTTGGTATTGAATGGTTGGTCGGCTCGACTCTGGTTGTATTCCGAGAACACCGCTCCATCGATTGGATTGAGCTTGACGGAAATGCCCAGCACTTCTGGCCAACGCTGCTCCAGGTACTCGGCGACCAGTTTGATCTCGTTGGTGACACGATAGCTGTATTCCAACTCAATGGTGGACGGGTCTACGCCGGAAGCCTCCAGGTATGCCTTGGCTGCTTCTTCACCGACCTCGTTCTGGGCATCCGGATTGTTACCCGGAATGTCTTCCGGGATCACATTAAGGGCTGGCAC
>CAZYDY010000047.1:0-9453 GCA_964646245.1 uncultured Sphaerobacteraceae bacterium | reverse complement strand
TCTCGACCGCCAGCGGCAATAAGCCGAAGTGTGTTCGCCAGCTCTGGCTGCCTGATCATGTGCGGCGCAGTTTGATCCTGCGTGAACGGTACGTCACCGTCTGATCGCAGGTAGATCTTTGCAGTTTCGGGATAGGGACGGATTGATTTGATCGCCTTGGCGATGGTGGTCGTGATGTTCCAGGTGACCGGGAACCCCTCTTCCGCGAGCGCGATCGATGGTGCGATCACATCCGCAAGCGACATGGTGCCCCACTTCTCAAGCGCGAGAGCGAGACCGGCGACGGTGCCGGGTACGCAAATGCTGTGCGGTCCGATAACGTGTTTGTCGCCTTCGGTTGCGGGCCATCCAAACAATGCGCCTTCGTCGCTCTTCGCTTCCACGATCGGGAACATGGATTCTGAAGCACCAGCCGGGGACTTCATGGAGAAATCGATGGCGAGCGCTTTTTGCTCCTTCGCAAGCCACACCACCATAAATCCGCCACCGCCGATACCGTTGGCCCATGGCTCGCACACGCCAATTGCGAAGGCGGTAGCCACGGCAGAATCGATGGCGTTACCGCCAGCCGCGAGAATATCCGCACCGATTTGTGCTGCCTGTGGCATTTTGGTTGCCACCATACCCTTGCGACTTGTGGGCGATGCCCGATGCGGTACCCAGGAATTCTTCTGATAAATATCTGCGGTCATGTTCCCCTCCAGCATGGCAGTTCAATTTTGGTCACCATGCCGCAGCATTGTCCGGCTGTAAAGGGCCTCCACAGGCGACGAAGTGGCGAAAGCCGGTACAATCACGAACAGGACGGGTTCATCTATCCAGCCAAAAGGAAACCACGAGCCATGACCGATACCAGTACATCCAACCTCACAACAGATCTCGACATCACCTGCCCAAATTGCCGTGCGGATCTTAGCGAAGACTCCTGCTTCCTCACCTGGCGTGTATGCAACGCATGCGGCAGGCATTTCTCAATGTCAGCACTGGAACGCGCGAACACGATCGTGAATGAAGGAACCTTTCGTATCCTGCGCGAACAACAGGCTAACCCCGACGCGTATGAGGACATGAAGGCTTCGGCACTCGATCGCCTTGCCAGTGCCCGCGAACGTGGGGTGGTGCAAGAGGCAATCGTTACCGGCACGGGAGAGCTCGGCGGCACCACCGTTGTGGTGATCGCGCTGGATGACCAGCTTGTAGGTAACCAGATTGGGGCGCTCGGTGCGGAGAAGATCATTCACGCGCTCGACTATGCGCTCTCGCGTCGGCTTCCGGTAATCTCATTCATTGCGGGCGGTTCATCGGCAATTCATCTGGGACCTCTGGCTGTGGTGCAGGGATCTCGAATCTCCAGTACCGCTGCCCAGGTACAGGCCCAGGGGTTGCCGATGATCGGCATCCTGACACATCCAACATCCGCCGCTGTCTTTAACTCCTTTGGAAGTCTCTTCGATATCATCTTCGCCGAACCAGGAACATCCGTTGGAGTGGTGTGGGCGGCAGATCGCCCGTTTGATGCGATGCAGCATGCGGTGAGCGAAGCCGATCTCCTGGAGAACGGCTGGATTGATGGTGTGCTTCCACGACCAGAACAGCATTCCAGGCTGGCGAACATCGTGAGCCTGATTTCGCGTCATACCGTCGATGTGCAACCAACCGATGCGAAGCTGCCGACTGAACTTGATCGCCCCCTTGTTGAATACCTGGATGTCGTTGTTGCGCCCTTCACGGAACTGCGTGGAGATCGTGTGGAGTATGACGATCGTGGCGTGGTAACGGGTATTGGGGCTATCGGTTCCATGCCAATCGCATTGGTTGTGCAGGATTCCCGCGTGGAAACGAACACGAACGCTGCCATCCGCAAGATCCAGCGTCTGGCGCGCTTCGCCGGACGATTCGAATTGCCACTTGTAATGGTGGTGGACGGATCCGAGCAGGAGCAACCCTTTGGTGTCTCTCCGGGCGAGAGCTTCGCGGCGGCCAAACTCAGTGTGATGATGAGCGTGGTGCCTATTCCCGTCGTAACTGTTGGGGTGGGCACGGTTCAGGGGCTGGTATCCAACATGATGATGGTGGGAGACCACCGCATGATGGCGGAGCACGCCAGTTATCGCCTCGCCAGTGGCAGCACAGGAAACGCCTGGAGGCCAAGTGGAGCCATGAACGAATCCCGCACCTGGACTGCTACCGAATGCCAGCGGATGGGGCTGATCGACAAGGTGATCGAAATGCCAGAAGGCGGTGCAACAGCCGATCCATGGATGGCTGTGCGCATGCTGCGAGAGGACGTGCACGCGGCGGTAATGGAGCTGAGCCGGCTTGGCCAGCGACGACTGATAGAACGTCGTGCCCGCACGCATCGCGAGCTTGGACACACCGAGGAAGGCGTTGCTGCCGTGCTCGGTGAACTACGCGAATGGCAGGATGTGCAGCAGTCGGTGAAGGGATCTATCGACGAGTGGCGAGACAAGCTGGAACAACGTGTGAGCGGCACTGATTGGCGCGAACGCCTGGAACAACGCCCACAGCTGACCAATTTCCAGCGACCCGATTTGAGTGAACTTGGGGCAAGACTAAAAGCCCGACAAGAACGATTGAAGCAGGAACTGCGGGAACGAACTCGCAGTGAACAGAAGGAAAGCGACCAGGAATGAAGAATGTAGCGTTGGTTCAGATCGGGTACGGCACAGTCGGTGGAGCGGTTATCAAGCAGGTGGTAGAGCAGCGCTCGGCCTGGCACGACATGCTGGGGCTGGATGTTCGCATTGCTGCGGTAGCTGGCCAGAACGGCGTGGTGTTGCAGGAGGGCGAATCTGAACTGACGGATGAGCAGTTGCTCGCCACCACCAAAAACCGTGGTGCAGAAGCTACAGGTTCCCTACTGTCGGAAATCGTACCGGCGATCAGGAACGCTGATGCAGTGATCCTGATGGATGCCGCTGCAGGCGAAGCAACCACAGATGCACTGGTCAATGCGCTCAATGCAGGTGGCGGCGCGGTACTGAGCAACAAGGCACCGATGGCACTCCCCCACTCCGATTCACGCACTGCCGTGCTGTGGCAGCACGCCGGACATGGTGGACGCCTCCGCTATGAGGCTACCTGTGGTGCCGGACTGCCGGTCATCTCCACACTGCAATCGCTGCTGGCCCAGTGTGACGAGGTGGTTGAAATCACCGGTGCACTTTCGGGTACGTTCGGCGCGATATTCTCATCGGTTGCCGGAGGTGACGCATTCTCGAAAGCTGTCTCCAACGCGAAAGCGAACGGATATACAGAGCCGGATCCACGCGATGACCTCAGCGGTCTCGATGTCGCCCGCAAGGCGCTGATCCTGGCCCGATCAATGGGGCGGGAAATCAACCTGGAAGAGATTAGTGTGCAGAGCCTGGTGCCCAACTCGCTCGCGGACGTGAGCATCGACGAATTCCTCAACGGCCTGGACATCCTGGACGACGAGATCGGACCACAATCCTCCAAGGCCCGCGAGGATAATGCTGCGCTCAAATATGTCGCCGTTGTGAAGCCAGAGGGCGAGATTTCGGTGGGGCTGCAGGCCGTACCGAAAACAACTGTGCTGGGTGCGTTACAGGGGCCGGAGAACGTGGTCAGCTTCCGCACAAAGCGATACGACGATTATCCGACCGTGGTGAGTGGACCAGGTGCTGGAGCCGATGTGACTGCTGCCGGCATGATTGCCGATGCGCTCGCATTGGCGAAGGATATGACCTAACCAGAAATGTGCCTGAGCGCCTCGCGTTTGGTGAGTCCGCTCAGGCGATCCTCGAACTCATTTACAAACGCCACAACCCAGGCTGGGTCTATGCGGGAATAATCTCGCAGGGCCCAGCCTATTGCTTTACGGCTGAAGAAATCCGTATCGTCGATGCTGGGCAGGATGCAATCCCGCAGCAGTACCGGATCGGTCTTTTCCTTGTGGGTATTCTGGCTGAGGATGCTGCAGCGCCGAATCCAGAGATGCTCGTCGGTGCTCCAGCTGCGCATGATCGCTGATGCTTCATCACGATTTGCCATCAGCACCTCGCCTACGAGATGGTGCGCGATCTCATCGCACACATCCCACCAGGCACCATTTCGAATCATGTGCTCGTAAAGTGAAAGACTGTCCAGGGACGAGCGGTACTCTCGATAGCGACCATACCGGGCGATGCCCAGGGCGGCGTACCACTCCTCGCGGTGGGTGACGGTATCCCATAACGTGCGGATAACCCGTTCCCATTCCGCCGCAGACTGTAGCGTGTGTTGTTTCAGCAACGGCTTCATCAACTTCCGAACTTCAGCTGCTTTCAGACCGTAGTAGGGAATATCCGATTTCATATACGCCTGCTGTGGCTCGGCGACGGCCGGATTGGCATGGGCGGCGAATTCAGTTCGGATGTCCTGAATGAGATCCTCAATAACCTGACTCATTAGCGAATCCAGAGCATGGCGAAGAGGAAGAGGCCGAAGACGATACGGTAGACCACGAACACGAAGGTGCTCTGGCTCTGCAGGAACCTGATCAGGCCGGAGACAGCCATGAACCCAACGATTCCGGCAGCGATTCCTCCGGCGATAAAGTTCGCGAGTTCAGAACCGGACATGCCTTCCTGCAGGGCCTCGGCGAAGCTCAACAGGCCAGCGGCAGCGATGAGCGGCACACCGCCCAGAAAGCTGAAGCGGGCGGCTTCGGCGCGGGTGAGTCCGCGAAAGAGTCCGGCAGTGATGGTTGCGCCGGACCGGCTGGTGCCGGGCAGCAGCGCAGCCAACGCCTGGCCAAGTCCGATGACGACGGCATCGAGGACGCCGATTTTTCGGATTGTCTTTTCCTGTTTACCGGTGCGCTCACCAAGCAACATGGCAATACCAATAATGATGAGCATGGCTGCGATGACGGCGATGGCGCGGGTGGAGTTGCTATCCGTATGGAAGAAGTCCTCAACTCGATCGGAAAAGAGTAGACCAACGATTCCGCCGGGGATACTCATGATCACGATGAGCAAGCCGAGTCGCGCCCAGGTGTCTCGTTCTTCCTCGCCGCTTTCCCCTTTGAGTATCGGCATCGGCTTGCTCAGTGCGTAGGGAATCGCACGGACAAGATTCAGCAATTCGCCCCGGAAATAGACCAGTACTGCGACGAGGGTACCGAGGTGCAGGGAGGCATCAAAGGCGAGCCCGCCGGTTTCCCAGCCAAAGAGCCATGGAAAAATGATGAGGTGCCCGGAAGACGAGATCGGGAGGAATTCAGTAAGTCCCTGCACGATTCCGAGCACAATTGCCTGCCATAATTCCATTCAACGTACTCCAACAAACGAACTAGGAAGCGGATTCCGATGCGGGTTTCTGTGACAGTTCGCGCATGGAGAGCGACCTGCGGAACCATTCGATCAAACCGAGGATCGTGATCGGGAAATACAGGGCGGCGTGCACCAGAATTGCATAGGCAAGAGCCTGGCTTTCAGGCACACCAAAGGCGCCATTGAGGACGAGTTTCACCCCGTACTCAAACTGCCCGATGTAGCCGGGCGCGCCGGGTATGAGTGTACTCAGATTTGCGACGCCTGTGGTTAGCAGTGTGACGGCAGCGGTCATGACCTCTCGTACCTGGGCGCCGAAGCCGACTGCGAGCAGGAAGTACATGCTGGCTTCCAGCAACCAGGCCCCGATACTGGTGAGGACGACTTTGGTGAGATCGCCGCGGCTCTTCAGGACGCCGAGTCCACCAAGGAAGGATTCGGCCATGGTTTCCACCCGCTCGCGAATGCCCGCAGGCAACGGACCAAGGACAAGCTGGAGCAGGCGTGAGACGAAATCTCCGGCGAACGTGAGCAACACCATTGCCAGCAATAGCCCGGCGAAGATGAAGAGGGAAATGATGGCGAGATGCTGGAGTTCGGAGGTGAGCGAAACGAACACCATGCTGACTGCCAGGAAGGCGAGCATGGTGATTCCGTCGAAAATGCGCTCCACGGCGATGGTTGCCAGGGCGCTGGTTTTGCGTACCTGAAACTCCCGCCCGATGACCACGCTGCGGACGATCTCGCCCGCGCGAAGTGGCAGGAGGTTGTTTGCCATGAACCCGATAATCACCACCGGGAAAAGCTGCCTGGAGGTAGCTTGCGGTGCAACGGGTCGCAGAAGGATGCGCCATCTCACCGCACGAAGGTACACCCCGAGCAAATAGAGGACGAGCGCGGGTAGCGCCCACCACAGATTGGTTTCCCCCAGTGAATCACGAATCTCCCCGAAGTCCTGGCCCCGGAAGGCAAGGACAAGGAAGAACGCACTGATAGCAATGCCGAGGCCGATTCGGATACTTCGGTTCATGCTGGATCCACTGTTGTGGAATCAGGGAGCACTAGCGGTGTCGGAACGTGATGCGCCCGCGGGAGAGATCGTATGGGGAGAGTTCCACCACTACGCGATCTCCTGGAAGCACACGAATGTAGTTCTTGCGCATGCGACCACCGAGGTGACCGAGCACTTCGTGTCCGTTCTCGAGTTTCACAGTGAACTGGGCGTTTGGCAGGGCTTCCTGCACGACACCGTCCACGGCGATTGCATCGGGATTAGTGCGACGTGGTCCTGATGTATCAGTACCTGCGGTTGACTGGGTTACCCCTGGTCGTCCACTGCCACGCTTCTGTTGTTGGTTCGTTTTCTTGGCCAAATGCCACTCCTTATAGTTATGCACGAGAAAGGGCCGTGCAGGACACCTGTGGTGCGAACTCTGCCAACGGCTCCCCTTACCGACTCCCAATTGTAGCGCACTGGTGCAAGTGCGCACGGACATTGGTGTCACAAGTTCGTGACAATCGATATTCGAAAGCGTGGGACAGTTACACTGCTCACTAACGATTAGGTACGTATCAGGAGGTAGTGGACGGTGAATAACGTAGGTCTCAGCATACTCCTGATGGCGGCGGCGGCGCTGGTTGTTGGATTTATCCCCATTCTTACGTGGATCAATATATTCGTTGCATTACCGCTGGCCCTGATTGCCGCGGTAATTTCCGGTTTGGATGCCCGCAAGAATCACTCCCAACCGGCCGACAAGGCGTTCTTCTGGATTTCCCTGGGTGTGGCCGCAACCATTTTGCTCCGAACGGTGATGCTATAGCCTTTACCTGATTCCGGGACCTGATCCGAGAGACAGCCGAGTAATCCTGAGATCCGCAAACTGTAAACCGATACTGCGAGACAACGAGACTGAAAGACAACGGTACTGAGAGACAGCAATACTGAGCGTGTAGACGAGGTAAAGGCATTAGCAAACCGTTCGGAGCACGTAACGTTCGTTCGCGCAGGTGACCACTGCGCTGAGGGTGGTAAACGCGGCCACTTCGCTTACCCCCTTAATATCTATACGCATCGGGGACACCCTTAATCCGGAATTATTCCAAAATTGGTGATTATTGTGAGCGACACCTACTCGATTCGAGAAGTCCTTCCTGCTGATACCGATGACTTCTGGCGCCTGCGCCTGAAGGCGTTACATGACCACCCTGAGGCATTCGGAAGTGACTACGCGACTTCTCTCCGGGAGGGACCATCCTATGCTGAACGCGGGTACCATGATGGCGGCGTGAACAGGCTTTTCGCAGCTTTCACAGCTGCTGGTGACCTCGTGGCCCAGGCGGGCACCTACAAGGAATCGGGCAAGCGCAGCCATATCGCGAATGTCATCAGTGTGTACACCCATCCCGACCACCGGGGACGCGGGCTGGCATCGGCAGTGGTGCAGGCGTGTATCGATCACCTGGGCCAGTTCCCAGAGATTACATCCGTTCGGATAGCAGTCAATGCGAAGAATGCTACTGCGATCCACACATACGAGAAACTGGGGTTTGAGAGCTGGGGCGAAGAGCCTGATGCGATTCGCACTGCCGACGGATCGTGTCACAATGAACTGCATATGGTGCTCACCTCAGGAGCACGCCGTTCATAGTTTTTCGGGAAAGGCATATATGTCCATTACCATCCCCTCCCCGGAGCAATTCTCCGATATGACCTGGGAGCAGATTGAGCCGCTCTACACATCACTTGCCGAGCGCGAGCTGCCCAACGACGACGCAACCAAAGCATGGCTGCAGGACTGGAACGACCTGGATACCAGCCTGATGGAAGCCGCATCGGTTGCGAATGTGGCCGTGAGTTGCGATAGCCAAAACAGCGAGAAGGAAGAGCGCCACCTGCGATTTTCCAGCGAAATCATGCCGCAGCGAGGCAAGATCGCAAACGTGCTGATTGGCAAGTTGCTCGACTCGGGCTACGCACCTGACGAACTCGAGACGGTGCTGCGTCGTGCGCGCACGGACCAGGAAATCTTCCGCGAAGAAAACGTGCCGTTAACGCAGGAACTGAGCAAGCTCACCAACGCCTATAACAAGGCGGCTGGTGCGATGACGGTGGAATGGGAGGGCGAAGATGTGCCTCTCAGCCGCCTCAACCCGTTCATGCAGCATCCGGATCGTGATGTGCGTGAGCGAGCGTGGCGCCTGCACCTGCAGCCATACATTGACCAGCGCGAAGAGCTTGCGGACATCTTTGACAAGCAGCTCGAGATTCGCCAGCAGATCGCGAAGAACGCCGGGTTCGAGAACTATCGCGATTACATCTTCGCCGAGAAGTATCGATACGATTACACGCCCGAGGATTCCTACAGTTTCCACGATGCTGTTGAGAAGACGTTCGTGCCTGCACTGAAGGTACTCAACGATGAACGCAAGGCGAAGATGGGTGTGGACTCGCTGCGTCCGTGGGACCTCAGCCAGGATCCGGAGGGACGTCCGCCTCTGACACCGTACGAAGATATGGACCAGATGACCGGGATCGCGCAAAAGGTATTTGCGAAGGTCGACCCAATTTTCGGCGAGCAGTTCGGCATTATGCGAGACGAGAGCTTGCTTGATCTCGAGAGCCGCACGGGCAAGCGACCGGGAGGATTCTGCACCAGCTTCCCGCACCGCAAGCGACCGTTCATTTTCATGAACGCATCTGGAACTGGCGGCGACATTCGCACATTACTGCATGAGGCGGGTCACGCATTCCACGGCTTCGCGACAATGGAGCACCTCCCCTACCTCAGTCAGCGCCGGTATGGCAGCGAGATGGCAGAAGTTGCCAGTATGAGCATGGAGCTGCTGGCCTCACCGTACCTCCGCAAGGAAGATGGTGGTTTTTACGACGATGCTGATTACGCCCGGGCGCGCATTGAGCACCTGGAAGGTATCATCCGGCTCTTCACCTGGGTGGCTCCGGTGGATGCGTTCCAGCAGTGGATTTACACCGATCCTGCTGCGGCAGACCGCGAGGCCCGTGACAAGAAGTGGGTGGAAATCTGGAGCCGATTCGATCCGGATACCGACTGGAGTGACCTGAACGACTGGCGAGTGGCCCGCTGGTACAAGCAGCTGCACATTTTCCTGTACCCGTTCTATTACATCGAGTACG
>CAZYDY010000046.1:0-9555 GCA_964646245.1 uncultured Sphaerobacteraceae bacterium | reverse complement strand
ATCCACGCTGAAGTTGTTCCTGAAGGCAAGAGACCTTCACGGGCCACCTCACTTTTACTGAATCAAAAAGACGACACCTGACCGCCAGGGTCGACAGGATTGTTCACTGCCAACGTATACGCAGTACTTTCTTTCCGTATTGTCGCACGAAATGCGCTCTAACGCATTGTGTCCGGACGGACATGATCGTAGGGGTTGACAACATAGAACGCTTGTTCTATTATCGTAATCAAAGAACACTTGTTCTACCTATCTGGAAACGGAGAACGAAATGGCACAGCAACCATTCGATCCAAACCAATACATCAGCAAGGTCAAGGGACGCGACTACCTCGAAGTCAAATGGCGGATCGCCTGGATGCGCCACGATCACCCGATGGCCGTTCTTGAAACCGACCTGATGTCACATGACGATACTCGCGCTATTGTTCGTGCGCGTGTGACCCTGCCGGAAGGTGGCTCTGCCACCGGTTGGGGTAGCGAGACCGTAGAAGCATCTGACGCGTACATTGAAAAGGCCGAAACCAAAGCAATCGGTCGTGCACTCACTGCGTTGGGATATGGCACACCAGTCAACACCGAGAACGAGGTAACAGAAGCACCTCGCCAGAGGATTCAGTCGCAGCAACCAGCACAGCAGGGCCAATCAAACGCATATCTAGCAACGCCTGCTCAACGATCACGTATCCAGCGACTGGCAAATGAGTTGCAGCTGGACGAATCCACATTCACCGGTTTGGTACAGCAGCACACCGGTGGCAGCCTCGCATCGATCAACAAGCGACAAGCGAGTGGCATCATCGATCTGCTCGAAAGCCGACGTCCAACTGCACAGCAAGCGTCATAGAAGGGACCCCACGATGCATATCATCGCTACCAACGACATTCTCACTCCACGTCGCACCCGACTCGAAGAGTTGGAAGCACGACTCCATCATGGGGATGCCATGATTCGCCAACTGGAAACCGAAAACAAACCGGTTGATCATCTGGTCAATCATTGGCTCGAACTTCTTCATGAGTACGAGATTGAGTTCCGGGCGGATCAGTCCGCAGCTTAATCACAAACGCCCCGCTGGAATTAAATCCAGCGGGGCGTTTTGCTGTTTTCGAGAGCCTAGGCCTCGTTGACAGTCACCTTCTCGAGCGTAACTGGCTCCTTCGGAGCCGAGTTCTCGCCGCTGCGAGACGGTCCTACCGGAACGCTTGCGATCGCATCGACCACGTCCATACCATCGGTCACTTTGCCGAAGATAGTGTAGTTCGGCGGCAGTGGATAATCGGCATGCATGATGAAGAACTGGCTGCCGTTAGTGTTCGGGCCAGCATTCGCCATGGCCAATGTGCCCTTGGTGTACTGCTTCTTCACCGGCTCATCATTGAAGCGGTAACCCGGGCCACCGGTACCGGTGCCCGTCGGATCTCCACCCTGCAGCATGAAGCCACTAATGATGCGATGGAACACTGTCCCATCGTAGAAGCCTTCCTTCGCGAGATTCACGAAGTTATTCACCGTGTTCGGTGCGTCTTCGACATAGAACTCAACGGTCATCTTGCCGTGGCTCGTCTGAAGATCGGCGGTATATGTCTTGTCCGCCTCAAGTGTCATCTCAAATGGCTGGGACCACTGCTTGGCCATAATATGCCCTTCCGTATTGCTGTCGGCTACTTTGCCGAACACGCTCACTGAGAGTCAGATTCCTGACTCTGTTGTATACCTGCCAGGCCGAGAGCCTCGGCATTGGCAGACATCGCATCAATGATAACGCCTACGTGCTCGTTGAAGTCGACTCCGAACTCGTCGGCACCCTCACGAAGCTCATCCCGATTGATTGCTGCAGCGAAAGCCTTGTCCTTCATCTTTTTGGTCACGGACTTCACTTTCACATCTCGAACTGACTTCGATGGACGAACCAGCGCGACCGCAGATATGAAGCCGGTGAGTTCGTCTACAGCGAAAAGAGCCCGATCATACAGCGTTGTGCGGGGATAGTTTTCGTCAAATCCGTGCGCAAGAAGAGCATCCGCAAGCCAGTCCGGCCAGCCGTTCTCACGCAAAACACGAGAACCAACCTGCGTATGTTCTTCAACTGTCGGGTGCTTCTCGTAATCAAAATCGTGGAGCAACCCAAGTACTCCCCATGCCTCTACTGGCTCACCGAGCTTCTCCGCATATGCGCGCATCGCCGTCTCTACAGAGAGACAGTGCTTCCTGAGGCTTTCGCTCTGAATCCACTCCGTCAAGAGCTGCCAGGCATCGTCTCGGGTTTTTCCGTTTAGATCGGGAAAGCTACTCATAGCGCCTCACTGTATAAACATTGCGTCGCCAAACGAGAAGAATCTGTAGTCGTTCTCAATGGCTTCCTGATATGCCGACATCACATTGTCCTTGCCGGCGAACGAACTGATCATCAGCAACAGCGTGGATTTTGGCAAGTGGAAGTTGGTGACAAGCGCGTCCACCATTTGCCACTCATAGCCAGGCGTGATGTAAATGCGGGTGAAGGCATCGAAGGGTCCCGGCTTGCCTTCGGCAACACGGTTTCCCAGCGTCTCGAGCGTTCGAGCGCTCGTAGTGCCTACGGCGATAACACGCCCTCCCCTCGCCCTGGTAGCTTCAATCAAATTCCAGGTCTCAGGTGATACCGAACACCACTCGCTATGGATCTCATGGTCCTCAGCGTACTGGGCGGAAACGGGACGGAAGGTATCAAGCCCGACATGTAGTGTGACGGAGGCAAAATCCACACCTTTGGCACGTACCTGCGCAATGATTTCGTCCGTAAAATGAAGACCGGCCGTAGGAGCCGCTGCAGAACCGGCCTGGTTCGCATATACCGTTTGGTAACGGGAATCGTCTTCAAGCTGATGGGTAATATAGGGAGGTAAAGGCACGTGGCCGAATACCTCCATGTGCTCCTGAAGCTCCGAATCAAGCTCGACAAGAACTTGTCCCTCAGACCGTTTCTCACGTAGCACGATGTGCGCAGAGGCCCCGCCGGAACGGGACGGTACTTCGATGGACTCCCCAACCTGAATTCGTTTTACCGGCTTCGCAAGTGCGAGCCAAAGTCCATCGGTATCTGGTCTCAACAACAGAAACTCAACCGCCCCACCCGTGGGTCGAAATCCCTTAATCCGGGCCGGAATCACGCGGCTATCATTCACAACCAACAAGTCACCGGACTGTAAGTACTCCGGTAAGTCTCGAAATACGCGATGCTCAACTTCACCGGAAGTCCGATTCAGCAGCATCAATTTGCTTGCTGCACGATCGGCCAATGGTTCTTGCGCGATCCGATCCGGCGGGAGATCGTAATCGAAATCCGCGATCGCAAGTTTTTTGGAGTTTTCCTGTGAAGTCACTCGTTCTCCTCGAAAAGCGATGGTTGCACACCGGGGTTACGGTGCTGGTTGAACGGGCGACCGAGATGTTCAAAGGCGCGTCGAGTAGCAACACGCCCACGAGGAGTCCTGTGCAGGAAACCCAGTTGGATCAGGAATGGCTCGTACACATCCATGATGGTGTCCGTCTCTTCTGCGGTCGCAGCTGCGAGCGTATCTATGCCCACCGGCCCACCATCGAATTTGTCGATGACGGTTTCCAGAATCCGACGGTCGGTGTCATCCAGCCCAAGGTGATCGATCTCAAGCAGTTCCAGAGCCTGCGTCGCGATCTCCTCGGTCACTGTGCCATCACCCATAACCTGAGCCACATCACGTACGCGACGGAGAATACGATTCGCAATTCGCGGGGTACCCCGGGCTCGTGAAGAGAGCGACTTTGCGCCCTCTTCTTCCAGCTTCATCCCGAGAATGCCGGAGGACCGCTGGATGATGCTTTCCATCGATTCCTGATCGTAAAACTCGAGCCGCAACACGGCGCCAAACCGATCTCGCAGTGGACCAGTTAACAACGCCAACCTGGTTGTAGCGCCAACGAGGGTGAACTTTGGAAGTGGAATCCGCATGGTACGTGCGGCTGGGCCCTTACCCACGATGATATCCACGGCAAAATCTTCCATTGCCGGATACAAGACTTCTTCCACCAGTCGATTAAGTCGGTGAATTTCATCAATAAAGAGCACATCACCAGGCTGCAGGTTCGTGAGGATCGAGACCAGGTCACCCTGACGCTCGATAGCCGGTCCACTGGTAACTCGCAGGCTCACGCCCATCTCCGCCGCAATGATTTGCGCAAGAGTCGTCTTCCCTAACCCAGGCGGACCATAAAGCAGCATGTGGTCTAGTGGTTCACCACGATCCAGCGCAGCACGAATAAAAATGCTGAGGTTGTTCTTTACGCGGTGCTGACCAACGTATTCGTCTAACGATCGAGGCCGCAAACTCTTCTCGGCGGAAACGTCATCGTCTTCCCGAATGTTCGGAGTAACAAGGCGCTCAACCTGCTCAGATTCCGCGGATATGGTGGAAAGTCGGCCCTTCGGCCGAGGTGCATCACTCATGGCAAAAGTATACCCCACAACACGAACATCTGTTCTTTAGTCGGCATACGTTGGCGAAGAGATCGGTGTGACATCGTATTGTTCCGGAGTAGCTGGTCCGATGGTGTTCAACACGCTTGTTGCCTGCTCCGCGAGAAAGGACTCCGGTGCTATTTCAATCACCCGCTGAAAGTGTATAACCGCCTCTTCCTGACGGCGCGGTTGCCAATCCAGGTACAACCTGCCCAAATAATAGTGAGCGGTGTGGTTCTCCGGATCCTGATCAAGCACGCGAAGGAACTGCACTTCCGCATCCGCGGTCATTCCATTGGACTGGAGCGCTCTCGCGAAATCAAGCCTGATCGATGTGTCCTCAGGATCCAGGCGAATAGCCTCTTCATATATAGGGATCGCCTCTTGCATGCGGCCGCTGTTGGCGAGCATGGATGCGAGAAGTGATTGGGCCGCCGGGTCGTCCGGATTCTCAGCTACGACCGTCTGCTGAATCGCAACCTGGTCCGTGTTGTAATCAGGCGTCGGTTCCGCTTCGTTCGGGAAGAATGCGCTCCAGTCGACAGCTGAAAGCCCTGCGATCACCAAAGAGAACACGACGACCGACACCACCGATATATACAAGATCGGCGTTTTGCTTTGTCGACCTCTTACGGGTGGAGCTGGTCGTTTACGGGGTTTGGGACGTCGCTGTTGGGCCATGCATCAATTTCCGTACATACACAAAAACCGGACGCAGGTGTGCATTCCGTGTTGAGAAAATGTACAATACTTTTCGCGGCGCCGAGAGAGCTTGGCAGCACCAACCAACAGTTGGTATACTAACGCCGCCTTGTGAAGCAGGTGCTGCCGAACTAGCTCAGTTGGTAGAGCAGCTGTTTCGTAAACAGCAGGTCGCCGGTTCGAGTCCGGCGTTCGGCTCCAGGCTTCACAACACTTCATGCCGAAGTGGCGAAACGGCAGACGCGCTACGTTCAGGGCGTAGTGGGGGTAACCCCGTGGGAGTTCAAATCTCCCCTTCGGCACCATAGAAACCGGGCGGTAATCCGCCCGGTTTTTTGTATCTTCCATCATTCGAGATTAATGCGATCACTTCCAAACCGGGTTAACCGGAATCTACGAGTTATCACCCTCTGTGAGGAGGAGGAAGATGCCGGATTCGTTCAGCGTGACTTCATTGAGACTGCCCAGCACTGTTTCCAGGTCACCATCGATGAAACCAGTCACGATCACAAGCACATCTGGCGAAATAATGATTAGCTCCTGAATCAGGACGAGCCCGTCCATTTCAACAACCATTACCGCACGCTCATCATCGGAGGTGATAGAAACCAGCAATCCTCCATGAGGCTGAATGGATTCCGTGAACGATTCAATGAGGGCAGCCTGCATTCCGGCCTGGTCGATGTCCGGGTTTTCCACCGCCATGAAGCCCAGGGTCACAGTCTGATCATTCGTGGAAATCTCCAGGTCTCCATCCCCTTCAGATTCCACAACCTCCCAGTCGGGAGAATAGGTAACCTCGTAACCCCATACGTCGCTGGTGAAGGTCGTATCGCCAGAGGCCTGGTCTTCTGGTGTCCCAATCGGGGACGTAGCTTCCATCTCCATCGGTGGAGCAGCGTCTAATTGCATTTGCAACCTAGGTCCGTCCGTCCCTGACAGTATTGGCGAACCGTCAATCGTCAGTGAGCCCTGCGCCCTCTGAACCGCCTGACCAAATGAATCAACAGGAGCGACCAAATTCACTCCCGTGCCGGTGACCCCGGATGTATTCACCAGCACGAACGATCCAAAGACACCATCATCGGTCGTCAGGATTATCAGTGCGTAAGCAATGTCACCGTAGTTCCCAGCTTCAACTATCTGGATACCGGATCCCGCGCCGAAGGAGCGCTCCATCATGTCGTCACGCATCGTCGCGGCGTCAACATCTTGAGCAGTGAAGAAGATATCCACTATGGTCAGGTCAAGTGGATTGAACAGCATGGTTTGATCGTATCGGAGGATTTCGTCGACATCCTTTGTGCCAAGCATCCAGTCCGGACTCCACCCGATAACATTGCCCGTCACGTCGGAACGATATTCTCCGGCTATCCCGGCTGGCCCGGGTACCCCCGGAATTTGTGCGGAAGCAGCCCCAATAGACAAACCCAAAACAAGTGTGAGAAGAACCGAAAACCGGACAAACTGCATGTTAAAACCCACCCCAATCAGGAGCCACACCATCGGAGACCGATCTCCCCGACTCGTCTTTTGGCTGGAACATCTTGAATGACCATACTCGTTAAGAGAGAAGTCAACAATAAATCCCCGAATTCCGTGTAATTAGCCCATTTCCTGCGCAATGGGCCGAAAACAGGAGCCTAGGCTCTCCAGGTGCGGCAGAGTCCCCACCCTCGCATTAGTCGGATATAAGGGAAACATCTAGCAACTGACGAATAAGTAGTTGCTTACCCGGCGTGCCGGTGGGATAATACCCTACAGGTGTGATCACCCTTGTGATCGCAAAGTAACTGTTTCAATTCTCAGGAAGGTGCATCACTTATGTTCTCTGGAGAACTTTCTCGTCGCCGATTGCTGGCGACAACAGCAGCCGCGTCAGTCGCCTTTTCGGCAAAGGCTGTCATGGCACAGGATCCGGAAGATGTCGCCACGCCTGGCGCCACACCGGAATCATCGCTCCCCGCCGTTCCACCGGAATTCGGCACCGAAACCAACTGGCCGGTCGAAGGTTACGATCTCGCTGCCACCCGTAGCGTTAAGGGCAGTGGCATCTCATCAGAGACCATCGACACCCTCGGCGATGCCTGGAAGTACAAGGTAACCACCAGCGCCGGCTACGGTCCGCTCGTTTCCGGACCCGCCATTGTGGATGGCGTTATCTATCAGCAGGATGCCAAGAGCAACGTCTACGCCATTGATCTCGAATCTGGCGAGATTCTCTGGACCGTTGAACACAATGAAGACGTCCCTGCTGGTGGACCAAACGGCGTCGCTGTGGCCTATGGCAACGTCTACTACACGGTGGGTGGCCCTGCCGACGTCATAGCTGTGAACGCAGCCGATGGCTCGGAAATCTGGAGCACCAACGTCCGCGGAATCAAGGGCGAGGGGATCACCATTGCCCCATCCGTCTACGACAACCGCGTATACGTCAGCACCATCCCCGGAACTGTAGAGAGCTTCTACAGTGGCGGTGAGCGCGGCATGATCATTTCGCTCGATGCATCCACAGGCGAAGTGGTTTGGTACTTCGATACCACCACAGACAATCTGTGGGGCAACGCCGTGGTCAACTCCGGTGGTGGTCTCTGGCACCCGCCTTCCTTCGATGAAGAAGGCATGGTCTACGCAGGTACGGGCAACGCCGCTCCATACCCGGGCACGGAAGAGTTCCCGAACTCCACCAGCCGTCTCGGCGATAACGATTACGCCAATACCACGCTGAAGATCGATCCGGAATACGGCTCCCTGGTTTGGTACAACAACATCAAGCCGTTTGACCTCTTCGACCTTGACAACCACCTCACACCAATCCTGGTAGAGGCGGATGGCAAGAAGGTCGCCATCCAGTCCGGTAAGCACGGCGTCGTGGTATCGCTTGATCGTGAAACCGGTGAGGAACTCTGGCGCACCGAAGTTGGCCAGCACGAAAACGCAAATGTCGATGAGATTCCTGAAGGCGAATGGATGACCGTTCTGCCAGGAACCCTCGGCGGCGTTGAAACCCCAATGGCCGTAGCCGATGGCAAGGTGTTCGCACCAGTCTTCAATATGGCCAGTGTGTATTCCGGCAGTGAGATGGATCCGAGCTCGTTCGACATCTCCGCCGCAACTGGTCAGCTGGTTGCACTTGATGTCGCGACTGGCGAAATCCTCTGGGACATTGAAGAACCAACCGGAAGCCTTGCTGGTGCGACTGTCGTGAACGACGTCGTGTTCACTGGTGGGCTGGACGGTGTGGTTCGCGCATACAACGTTGAAGATGGCTCGCTGCTCTGGACATACCAGGCCACAGCCGGTCTCAATGCTCCGTTCACCGTCTCGGGCGACTACCTGGTGATTCCGGCCGCTGGTCCGTGGATTGAATCCGACGACAGCTGGTCTGCCCTCCCCGATGGCGGCGGTGCTCACATCATCACGCTTAAGCTTGGCGGCGAACCGCAAGGTGAAGAGACCGAAGGTGCCACCGCATCACCCGAGACTGAAGAAGCCGCGGATGGCGACGCAGTGCAGGTCAACGCAATCGACATTGGCTACGAGCCAACTGAGCTCTCGATTGCGGCAGATACTGATGTCACCATCACCTTCACCAACACCGGCTTCCTGGAGCATGACTTCGTAATTGAAGATACCGACTACGCCACGGAAATCTATGGCAATGGCGGTACTGAAGACCTGGTCGTGAACCTGCCGGCCGGCGAATACACCTACTACTGCTCGGTTCCGGGCCACCGCGAACAGGGCATGGTTGGTACGCTCACCGTTGCATAACGGGTCGACGTAGCGATCATTTGAGGGGAGGGAGTTTCATCCCTCCCCTCTTCACTTAACAGGTGACATTGTGACTCGAATGGTGTATAAATAGCGGTGCCCCAACAGGTAATGTGAGGGCAGCAGGCCGCAACTATTTGTGGCCGCACCTTAAGAAGTGAACGTGTTTGAGAAGCAAGGGAGTGGTCGCTGATAGCTTTGCGCTATCAGAGGAAAGTCCGGGCTGCAGAGAGCAAGGGTGCCTGGTGAAAGCCAGGGAGGCACGCGCAAGCGTGTCGACAGTCCAGATTGGCACATGGGTAACCATGTGAGAGCAACAGAGACCAAAGCCGCGGGCAACCGCGGAGTGAAAAGGGCAATCCTCCCCGCAGCAATCTCCGATTCGGCCGCCAGCAGGCTGCTCGCCAAGGCCGGAAGTCGAGAGCCGTCACAGAGGCGACGATGTGACCAGCCCTCAGGGTTGAGAGAGATGACCATTTAGAACAGAACTCGGCTTACACCTCCTTCTCGAATCACGTTTCATGGTGCCTATAGCTCAATCGGTTAGAGCACTTGTCTGTGGAACAAGAGGCTGTGGGTTCAAGTCCCACTAGGCACCCCC
>CAZYDY010000045.1:0-9601 GCA_964646245.1 uncultured Sphaerobacteraceae bacterium | reverse complement strand
TCCTCTGCAGGATCCCAGTAGTGTTGTTCCATATCGACGGTAATCTCATCGATAAAGGAAACACCTTCTTCTGCAAGCAAATCGTGCATGGCGTCCGGATGGCCAAAATGGACTGCACCTGTGAGCACCCCTAGCCTGTTCACCACGCGATGCGCCGGAACATCATCCGGAGAGCCCCGCATAATCCACCCGACCAGGCGGGCGCCGCGTGGTGCACCAAGTGCGCGGGCGATGCTACCGTATGAGGTGACGCACCCCTCGGGGATCATGCGGACGACCTTGTATACTCGTTCTGTGAAATCCATGATTGAAACCGAACTCGACAAAGTAGCGTTAGAAACCCGGAATTTGAGCATGGTCAGTATACTGTACCTACGATTGATGACGGTGCGTGACGTTCTACCCCGCCACCACAATGGAGACCACCTTACATGCGATCACTGATGAAAAAGATTATGGGGGATTCCGGCAGCAAGGAGCTCAACGAAGCTCAGGTGCTGGTGGATGAAATTAATGCCCTCGAACCGAACTACCTGAAACACACAGACGAAGAGCTTAAGGCGGCATTCCAGGATCTTCGCCGACGACATATCGAGGGCGAAACCCTGGATGAATTGCTGCCAGAGAGCTTCGCCATCACGCGGGAGGCAGCCAAGCGAACGCTTGGTATGCGCCACTTTGATGTGCAGCTCATCGGCGGTATCGTGCTCCACCAGGGCAAGATCGCCGAAATGAAAACGGGTGAAGGTAAAACGCTTACCGCAACCCTTTCAATTGCGCTGAATGCACTTTCTGGCGAAGGCGCACACCTGGTGACGGTCAACGACTATCTCGTTCGCCGCGATACACAGGAAATGGGCCAGATCTACAACGCCCTCGGACTCACGATCGGTTGTCTCCAGCACGAGTCCTCGTATGTTCTCGACTTCGATTACGTAAACGAAGACGATTCGCTCGAGAAGCTTCGTCCGGTCAACCGCCGGGAAGCGTACGCCGCGGATATCACCTACGGTACAAACAATGAATTCGGCTTTGACTACCTTCGCGACAACATGGTTGTTGAGCCGAACGGCAAGGTCCAGCGAACCCTCAACTACGCGATCGTCGACGAAGTTGACAACATCCTTATCGACGAGGCTCGCACCCCGTTGATCATCTCCGGTGCAGCCGAGAGCGCGACGGATCGGTACTATCAGTACGCACAAATCGTGAAGCAACTGAAGAAGGACCGTGATTACGAAGTCGATCTCAAGCACCGCACAGCCACGCTAACCGAAGAAGGCATTGACAAGGTTGAGCGTTTGGCCGGTATTCCGGAGGACGAATCGATCTTCGATGAGCGCTATCTGGACCAGACACATTACCTGGAGCAGGCGCTCAGTGCCGGTGCGGTTTATCACCGTGACAAGGACTACATCGTTCGTGATGGTGAGGTCGTAATTATCGACGAGTTCACCGGTCGTATGATGGATGGCCGCCGCTATAGCGAAGGTCTCCACCAGGCGATTGAAGCGAAGGAAGGCGTGAAGGTTCGTCGCCAGAACGTGACGATGGCAACTATCACCTTCCAAAACTACTTCCGCATGTACACCAAGCTGTCCGGCATGACTGGTACCGCCGAAACAGAGAGCGAAGAGTTTTACCGCATTTACAGCCTGCCAGTTGTGGTGATTCCTACCAACCAGCCGATGATTCGCGAAGACTATGGCGACCTGGTGTTCAAGACCGAGGTCGGCAAATACGAGGCTGTGGCCGATGAGATTGAAGATATCTCCGCCGCGGGCCGACCAGTACTGGTTGGTACGGTTTCGATTGAAAAATCTGAGTACCTGAGCGAACTCCTGAAACGTCGCGGGATCGAACACGACGTGCTCAACGCCAAGCAACACGAGCGTGAAGCCAGCATCATTGAGGAAGCGGGCCACAAGGGTCACGTAACCATCGCAACGAACATGGCCGGTCGTGGTACAGACATCAAGCTCGAAAAGGGCGTCGCAGAACTGGGTGGTCTCCACATTATCGGTACCGAGCGCCACGAAAGTCGCCGGATCGATAACCAGCTTCGTGGTCGTGCCGGACGTCAGGGAGACCCCGGTAGCTCACAGTTCTTCGTTAGTCTCGAAGACGAATTGATGCGTCGCTTCAATTCGGAACGCATTGCTGGGTTCATGGACAGAATCGGTATGGATGACAACCAGCCGATTGAGCACAAGATGATCAGCAAATCGATCGAAAGTTCGCAGACCAAGGTTGAGGGTCACAACTTCGATCGACGTAAGCACGTAGTGCAGTACGACGACGTGATGAACCGTCATCGCGAGGTCATCTACGGCGATCGTAACAAGATCGTTGCGGGCACTGATGTGCACGAGAAGATGATTGAGCTGCTGGACGGCGTGATTGAATCAATCGTTACGGCAAACATCGACGACAAGAACGTCGTCGATTATGAGCGGATACTGGAGCAGTACAAGGCGCTCGTGTTGCCGAGCAAGATTGAACTCTCGGATCTTGAGGGTAAGGGCGAAGACGACCTGGTCAATACCCTCATAGATGACAGTGAAGTAGCGTTCCAGGAAGTTGCTGCGCGATTCCCCGACGAAGACATGCTGGCACGGGTGGAACGAAGTGTTCTGCTGATGGTCATCGACAAGTTGTGGGTGGAACATCTCACAACAATGGACGATCTTCGCCAGGGTGTGGGCCTTCAGGCATATGGGCAGAAGGATCCGCTGGTGGTTTACAAGACCGAGGGATACCGGCTGTTCAATCAGCTGCTGGAGAACATCCAGCACGATGCTGTCCGGTCCATATTCCGGGTGCAGCCAGCCGTTGCACAGCAGCCAGTGCAGACCAGCATCTCCAGTGCGGAAACCAGCACCAATGCTGCTCAAAGCGAGCCAGACGCCCGAACCCCGCGACGCGTTAACAAGACTCGTCCTAATGAGCCTTGCCCGTGCGGAAGCGGCAAGAAGTACAAGCACTGCCATGGCTCGCCGGCCGCTCGTCGCCAGACGGCAGCGGTCTAGGAAATCCAGGCACACAAAAACCGGGGCCATTACGGCCCCGGTTTCTCTTTACCCACCTATGCGGTGGTATCACCCTTCATATCGCTGTACATATCGCGCGCTTCACCGAAGACTTCGTAGGCAACTTCCTTGATCTTCTTCTGCTGATCTTCATCCAGGAAGACGGTGAAAATCAGGATGCCTGCGAGGGAGAGCCAGAGCAACAGTGAGCGAGTCTCTCGACCACCCTTCTGTACTGCCTTGGTCGCTTCCTTCCGCTTCTTGTCTGCCTTGTCGCCGGCTTCGTGGAGCAACTTCTCGGCATCCTCTCCGATATGCTCTGCGGTTTCGCGAGCTTGTTCGGCGAACTCGGCCGTGGTCTTCTGAGCTTCCGGAATGAAATCCTTCCTGGCACGCTCTGAAACCTCTTCGAATTTCTGCTTGCCAGCTTTGCGAGCTTCCTTTGCGACTTTCCTGGCTTCGGGCAGAATGTCGTCCTGAAGCTTGTGCTTCCCGGCCTTTCCAGCCTCCTCAGCAGCCTTCCTGGCTTCCGGCAGAATATCGTCCTGGAAGTGGTGTGCGGCTTCGTCGGCCTTGATCTTTCCCTGCTCTGCGATGACCTTGGCTTCGTCGCCGAACTCTCTCAATTTCTTCATCAGTTGGGACTCAGCGAAGTCCTCAACAACACGATCAAGTTCAAGGTTTCCAGAGCGAACTGAATCCACGAGGGACGAGACTTCCTTGCGAACAGCTTCCGCTGACTCGGAAGCAGTCGCCCGGCCCTTCTTCATCAACTTGTCCGCATCTTTCCCCGCCTTACCCCGCTGCTTTTTAACTGATTTGTTGGCACGTTTGCGCTGGTTGCGAGACTGTTTCCCGACGTCTGCCTTTCGAGCTTCTTCGAGTGCAGCACGAAGATACTCCCTGGCTGATTCTGTCTTGCTGGGAGGAGTCTCTTCTTTCTCGGTTAGCAGAGCGATGAGACCGGCCACCGCGCCAGCGGCTGCTCCCGCTACCAAAATGACTTTGCCAGCGGATGCCTGCTCTGGCAGGCCAACCTCTTTAACTTGCACGGTGGGTGTAGGATTTTGAGTGGAGTGTTCGCTCACGTGTTCTAGCCTCATTTCGTTCTATTATGTCGGCACATGTTCTTGGCGTTTACAATCGGGTTCATCGCCAGTCGTGTGCCACCGGCTTCCAATCTAGGATCATAAGTATAATGTCTCCCAAGAACTTCTATGATGTCATCGTTATCGGAGCCGGTCACGCCGGCACTGAAGCCGCCCTCGCTTCGGCAAGAGCAGGCGCACGCACGCTCATTGTTACTCCCAATCTCGACCGTGTTGGATTCATGCCCTGCAATCCTTCCATCGGGGGTCCCGCCAAAAGTCAGATCGTGGCCGAGGTGGATGCGCTCGGGGGAGAAATGGCGAAAGTCGCAGACGCGACGGCCATGCAAGCCCGGTTGCTGAACACGAGCAAGGGCCCCGCCGTGCAGGCGATTCGCGTGCAGTGCGACAAAAGCCTGTATGCCATCGCAATGAAAGAGGCGGTCGAGCTTCAGGAGAATCTCGAACTCGTCCAGGACGAAGCCACTGAGGTTGCCATGACAACCTCCGGCAAGCCTCAGGTGACAGGCGTGACGTTGCGGAATGGCGGCAAGGTCGGCTGCAGCACGGTTATCGTGACCGCTGGCACCTTCTTGCGCGCCCGTATGGTGAGCGGTGAATCGTCGCATGAAGGTGGTCGCGCCGGCGATCCGAACGACACCCGACTCGCTGGCTCGTTGGCGGAGACAGGCTTACGCCTGAAGCGATTCAAGACCGGTACCCCTCCCCGACTCGACGCTCGCACCATTGACATCGATCGTTGCGAAACCCAGCCTGCGGATGACGTTCCGCGTTGGCTGAGCCGCGATGGCGCCGCCGGCAGGGTTGAGCAGCTTATGCTCCCCCCAGCCAACACCGGAATCTTCGCAGACGCAGTTCAGCGTGGCGGACGGTGGCAGGTCAACTGTTTCCAGACGGCCACCAATGAAGAAGCACACGAATTAATTCGAGCGAATCTTCACCGCGCACCCATGTACAACGGCAGCATTGAAGGAGCCGGCCCTCGATATTGTCCTTCGATCGAGGACAAGGTTGGGCGTTTCGCTGACAAGACATCCCACCCTGTATTCATTGAGCCCGAAGGCTGGCGAAGCCACGAGGTCTATGTACAGGGACTAAGCACCAGTCTGCCAGCAGATGTGCAACAAGATGTGGTTCAGTCGATCGTCGGGCTGGAGAACGCGCGTATCACTCGCTATGGATACGCGGTTGAATACGATGCCCTTGATGCGACGGAATTGCTGCAGACGTTGGAAACCCGCCGTATTGATGGCCTCTTCATGGCGGGACAGGTTAATGGCACAAGTGGATACGAAGAAGCCGCTGGCCAGGGAATTGTCGCCGGAGCAAACGCGGCAGCGAAGGCGCTCGGATTGCCCGAGCTAATCCTGACTCGCACCGACGGCTATATCGGCGTGATGATTGACGACCTGACATCCCAACAGTTCACCGAACCTTATCGAATGCTGACATCGCGGGCCGAATATCGACTCATCCTTCGCTCGGATACTGCAGACGCACGGCTGGCTGAAAGAGCTCACGCCATCGGCCTCATCGACGATGCCCGGTTCGAATCTGTATCGGCCGAACAGCGTGAGATAGAAGAAATCCAGAACAAACTCGCGAACGCGTGGCTGGGCGATAACGCTCGTCACAAGGCCGCACTCGAAGCAGAAGGACTCACCCACGCCCCACGGTCGATGACGGGACTGGACCTTGCACGACGCCCGCATGTGGATCTCCCCACAGTGCTGAAAGCGCTCGCCCGATTGGAGATGTGGAGTGATCCCATTCCGACCGGAGTGACCCTGGAGCGGACCCAGATCGCCATTCGCTACGGTGCATTCATCGAAAAGGAAGAACGCGAAGCGGAGCGGCATCGCCGCGCTGCGGAAGACAGGCTCGACCCAGAGCTGGATTACGCGCTTATTCGCGGGCTACGGGTTGAAGCCCAGCAGCAACTCAACGCGAACAAACCGCTTACTATAGGGCAAGCGCAGAAAACTCCCGGAGTCACTCCGGGCGATATCAGTGCATTGTTGGTGCACGTGAGCAGAACGAAAGCGAACCCTGTACAATACGGGCCGTAACGCGACCTGCTCCGGCGTTGTCTCAGCAGACGCCGCGTTCGTGGCAATGGAGGATTCAGGACTTGTCTGGAATTCGTCAGGTTCTTCGGGGACAGTTGCACTTCAGCAAGGAAGAACGTAATCGGCTTCTCGTGCCCCTCACGGGAAGCGAAACAGATTCGCAACTTCTCAAATACGTTGCCAGAATCGCGCACCGCAAGAACTCAGATATCACCATGATCTATGTGGTTGAAGTCGATCAGGAACTTCCGCTGGACGCGGAGCTTCCGGCCGAGGTCATGCGTGGAGAACGCGTGCTGGAAAACGCTCGTGATCTCGTCAAAAAGTCGCTGGATGGGCGTAGTTCCTATGTCTCTACCGATTTGATCCAGGCCCGCGTCGCGGGACCGGCGATTGTCGATGAGGCAGTGCAAGATGGCGTCGACGCGATCCTGATGGGCGCAAGGGTGCACAAACGACTTGGCAAGCGTACCGTTGGTGAGACAGTGGATTACGTGTTGAAAAATGCACCTTGTGAAGTCGTGATTCTCCGTGGTGCGATGTCTGACTCGCTGCTACGTGAACTGGAAATGGAAATCGAATGAAAGTCGTTATCATGGGTTGCGGACGTGTCGGCGCCCGCGTTGCGACGCTGCTGGATCAGGATGGTCACGATGTCACCATTGTGGATCGCCTCTCAACTTCGTTCGAGAGACTTCCCCGTGAGTACAGCGGCAACACCATTATCGGCACTGGCATCGATGCGGATGTACTGAGAATCGCGGGGATTGAAGACGCCGATGTCTTTATCGCAACAACTAACGCAGACAACCGCAATATCATGGGTGCACAGGTAGCCCGGACGATTTTCGAAGTGCCTCATGCAGTAGTGCGTATTTACGACCCCGTACGGGCCGATGCCTACAGGCAGATGGGTCTTATCACCGTATGCCCTACTACCACGATTTCAGCGGTGATCCTCGATCAAATCACCGAAGCTACCACCAATCAGCTGGGGATTTGATATGTACATCATTGTTGTTGGCGCCGGTAAAGTTGGCTATTACCTCGCGAAGAACCTGCTTCAGGAGGATCATGAAGTCCTGCTTATCGAGCGCAACGCCGCCACAGTAGAACTGAATGCCGAACGCCTGGGCTCTGCCGTGATTCGCGGCGACGGTGCAGAGGCTTCCACGCTCGCGAATGCGGGTGCTGCCCGTGCCGATGTTGTGATCGCGGTGACTGGTGATGATGAGGACAACCTCGTGATCTGCCAGGTGGCGAAGAATAAATTCAATGTGGATCGAACAATCGCCAGGGTGAATAACCCCAAGAACGAGCACCTTTTCAAGCTGCTCGGGGTCGACGTTACTGTTAGCCAGACGAATTACATTCTCAACCTGATCGGCCAGTCGATTCCAAAGCAGTCATTCATCCACCTGTTGAATCTGCAACACGGTGGGTTGGCACTTGTAGAAGTAACTGTCACAGAGCGATCACCTGTGGCCAACAAATCGCTCACAGAAATTCATCTCCCTGTAAACTGCGCAATCGCAGCGGTTCTTCGCGGTGCAGAAGTCATCGTTCCAGACGGAGATACGGTGGTACTCCCCGGAGATGAACTGATCGCAATCACCAAAGAGCAGGATGAAGCTGAGTTACGCGAGCTTCTGGCCATCGATTAGTAAACACGATTGAGCCGCTACGGGAGGTTCCGTAGCGGCTCAATATCAATACAAGGGATATGTCGCCTAGGGGTAAATTCCCCGGATGCGGGTAAACTCTGCCACTCGCTCCACTGCACGGAGCATGGCCCCGGTGCGGAACGACACATTGTTCGCATGGCTGGTATCCCGCATGGCTGCATAGCTCTTGGCCATGATCAGTCTCAGGCGCTCATTTACCTGCTGCTCGCTCCAGGGGAATGCCTGCATGGCCTGCACCCACTCGAAGTAACTTACTGTCACTCCTCCCGCATTGGCGTAGATATCCGGCAGTAACGTAATACCGCGATCGTGGATGATTTCGTCCGCTTCGGGAGTGGTGGGACCGTTCGCGCCTTCGGCGATGAGCGTTGCCTTTACCTTGTCAGCATTTTGAGATGTCAAAGTATTCTCAAGGGCCGCCGGAACAAGGATGTCGCAGTTGAGTTCCAGAATCTCACCGGGTGCGATATCATCCGCCTCAGCGAAGCCACTGAGCATGCCCGCTTCCTGCTTGTGAAGATCGACCATCTTCAGATCCAGACCGTTCGGATTATAAATTCCGCCGCTTGAATCGCTGACTGCGACGACGCTCGCGCCCAGCTCGCTTATGAGTTCTGCGGCGTTTTTACCTACGTTGCCGTATCCCTGAACCGCGACCTTTGCGCCTTCTAGATCGAAATGAAGATCTCGAACGGCCTCTTCAATAGCGAAGACAACCCCTCGACCCGTCGCTTCTTCACGGCCTTCAGAGCCACCAAGAACAATCGGCTTGCCAGTTGTTACTCCCGGCACCGAATGACCGACGTGCATTGAATAGGTATCCATCAGCCAGGCCATCGTCTGCGGGTTGGTATTGACGTCTGGCGCAGGGATATCGGTATCGGGCCCGATGATAGGAATGAGTTCACTGGTGTACCGCCGGGTCAGGTTTTCCAGCTCACGCAGGCTGAGCTTTTTGGCGTCAACCCGAACTCCACCCTTCGCTCCGCCGTATGGGATTCCCACGACAGCGCATTTCCAGGTCATGAACATGGCGAGGGCTTTCACCTCATCAAGCGTCACATCCGGGTGGTACCGAATCCCACCTTTGGTGGGGCCCGGCATGCGGTTGTGCTGCACACGATGCCCCTGGAGCACCTGGACAGAGCCGTCGTCCATCTGCACCGGGAAGTGCACTGTCATCTCTCGCTGACAGGTAGAAAGACGTGCACGCATACCGTCTTCCAATCCAAGGATGTCGGCGGCGATATTGAGTTGTTCAATTGCGACATCGAACAGGTTGCGATCTTCAGGGGCGCGCTTCTCCGCCCCCTCCACGTTGTCCGCGGAAGTTGCCATATTGTCGATTCCTTTCCTGGCAATTAATCCTGGTTAAGGAGATCGAGAAGCGCTGCGCGCACAGCATCGGGCTTTGCGCGCCCCCCGGTCCGCTTCATTGTGTCGCCGATAAGTCGGCCAATTGCTGCCTGCTTGCCACTCTTGAAGTCCGCTACTGCCGCCGGATTGGCTTCCAGTGCTGCGGTAGCTGCTTCCTTGACGGCACCGTCATCTTCGATTGCAAGCAGGTTAAGTCGCTCCGCTGCGGCTGTAGGAGTCTCATTCTCCTCCAAACCGGCCAGTACGCTCTTGGCTCCCGTACCGGTGAGCTTCTTACTTTCCACCAATTGCACCAGTTCGTGCAACTGTTCTGCGGTAATTGGGAACTGATC
>CAZYDY010000044.1:0-9797 GCA_964646245.1 uncultured Sphaerobacteraceae bacterium | reverse complement strand
GATGCCAACCAGCTTGCGATGAGCGATGCAACTCGCACCAGCCTGGAACAATTGCGCGCGGCACTCGATGCACTTCTCAAATAGCGGTGAAAACGATAAAAGCCGCCCGACACATTCCTGTGCGGGCGGCCTGTCACATCGCTCCTGCGAGTTACTCGCGAGACCTCATGCGACGTTCGCTGTCTAAATTTCCGGGCCTGTACGATTGGTTCGGCTGTCGGCACCATAGCGAAGTGCGAGGACGTCAAGCAGAACGAGGGCCGCGATGAAGGCGAAGAAAATCAGCAGTTCCATGATAAATCTCCTTTGGGTACTGTGTTCGCCACAATGCGAGCATGTAATTCATTCTCCGTTGAATGAATCTGTCACTACATATATATTATCGCATTATCGCGATACCCGCAATACCTTAAGTAAGTCCATTCGCGCCATTTCGTGAAACAGGAATCCATTTTGTCTCATTCCCGCAGAATCCTCTCCCTCAATGCGCTCATCGTTGTCATACTTTTCCTGACCGCCTGTGGCAGTGGAAGTGATGCAGAGCCAACCCCGGCACCCACAGAGGCGCCTCCTACACCTGCGCCGGGACAGATGACGGTCGGTGACCTGGTGGGGCTCTCCGACGATCCCTGGCAGGATGTCACGTTCATGCGCACGACCTCACAGTCCGGGCCGATTCCCACAGATGACGAGGCGCCGCCATTCACCGGCAGCGTGCAGGATTGGACCCCGAATGGGGATCGACACCTGTTCGAGTTTCAGCAAGGAACAATGGTTAACGAACAGATATGGGTCGATGGCACCGTCTACATGCGCGGGCAGTTCGTCAGTAGCGCTGTCGCGCCCGAGCTGGATGTCGATACATGGGTCATCCTGGACACCGAGGTGGTGCAACCGAATACTCCTGTCGGAATTCAGGTTGAATACCTCATTCGGGAACAGCATGGCCCTTACGGGGATCTCTCGGATGAGTTTCTCGCCCAACCGGTGAATGAAGGTGGGCGGGTGACCGTTGGAGACCGAAGTTGCACCATGTACACCTTCGGCGATGAGAACGATACCGGCACCGAGATTCGCTACGAAATCGCCGTCGACGACACCGGGCTTCCCTGCCAGGTGATTCAACGCGCCGGCGACTTCCAAAACAGCACTGTCTACGTCTTTAACCTGGATGAAGAGATCGAAGCACCGTTGGAAGGCACGCCCGTTTCCGGCACGCCGGAAGGGTAATTCATCGTTCAACAAGGAGATCACAATGTCAGCGTATCGCGAGTATTCCCGACGGATGTACGACGTCCTCGAAGATATGTTCCAGACCCAGGGCGAGAAGATCGAGCAGGTGGCAGGCTGGATGGCAGAGTCCATCGCCGATGGCGGTGTTGTGCACCTGTTTGGTAGCGGGCACAGCCACATGGTGGCCGAGGAAGTCTTTCACCGTGCCGGTAGCCTGATGCCGCTAAATCCGATGCTGGATGTGAACCTCACCTTCCTCGGCAGCGTGAATGCAACATTGCTGGAACGAAATCCTGGCTACGCCTCTGTCGTTATCGGCAGCCATGACATCCGCGAAAACGAGGTTGTGTTCGTCATCAGCAACTCAGGCGTCAATCCGGTTCCCATCGAAGCGGTACTGGAGGCAAAGGCCCGCGGCGCCCGTACGGTTTCCATCACCAGTGATCGCCACTACGCCGATGCCCCGAGCCGACATGAGAGCGGGAAACGACTGGCAGACGTTACCGACGTTACACTCGATACGTGTGTGCCCTGGGGAGATGCACTGGTGGATTTGCCAGGAGCAGCCCAGCCGGTTGGGGGGATCAGTAGCGTTGCCGGGCTGGCACTCATTAATGCGGTGGTGGTGGAAACAACCGCCAAACTCCTGGAGCGGGGAATAGATCCACCGGTGATCCCCACAATGAATCTCCCGGGCGGCGACGAAAAGATGGAGAAGCTCGTAGCCGAATATGGCAAACGCCTGCCACTGCTGAGAAATGCCTGATCGGGACAACCAATAGTGGATCCCAACGACCGTTTGGTACACATTGTGGCACACAGTTTGCGTTGCTGGATTGGAGGAAATAAGACCTGAAGGAGCCCCAGCATGATAGAGCAAAAGCAACGACCCAGCGTCGGGATGGATGTGATCGACAACGCCGATCACTTGGTCGGTACTGTTGAGACAGTGGAAAATGATCACTTCGTGGTACAGAAGGGATTCTTTTTCCCGCAAAGCCACACGGTATCGATGTCGGCAATCGACGCCATTGTTGAGAATGAAGTGATTCTTCGCATTTCCCGCGAAGAGGTCACCGCCAACAACGTGAATGTTGACTGGACTGCGAAGCCGCACTATGGCGAGCATATTCCAGACAACAGCGAGAAGCTTCGCTCTGGCGTGCGTGGTGGCTTCGACCCCCGCAACCTCGGCACATAACAACCACTCTCAGGACGATCAGAAGGTTACCCGCACCCGGGTAACCTTCTTTTTTGTCTGCGACTAATAGCTATCGCCTCCTCTCCATCCCGGAAAACCCATGGTTAAAAGCAATACTCCTTCCCGAAGGTTCTTGGCACAGGGCATGCGTAGTTGTTGTCAGAGACGGATCGATACAAATGCGTATCAGGCATCCGTTTCCTTTAGTAAAGTCATCCCCTTTAACGGATGTCCTTAGTAAGCAGAAGGAGTATCTCCATGGACAACACTGATTTCATTCCACAGGTAGGCATGGAAGTTTTTGGCTCGGACGGCGAAAAGATCGGCAAGATTGATGCTGTCGAGGCAAACCACTTTGTTGTGAGCAAGGGCTTCCTGTTCCCCGAAGATCATTACATTCCCCTCACTGCGGTGAACAACTACGATGGCGACAATGTCTATCTCAATGTCACCAAGGACGGAGCCCTCGAGCAAAACTGGGGACAGCAGCCAGTTGACGACAACGTGGAACCACTCGATGTTGCAGCAACTGGGGCCGGTGATATGCAATTTGCTGAGACCGGACGTACCGATGACGTTCAAACTGATCTCGACAGGGGTCAGTTCGCAAGAGAAGAAGCCGATACGCTTGAAGTTCGTGAAGAAGAGCTTCATGCAGGCAAGCGCGAAGTGGATCGCGGCACCGTGCGAGTGGACAAGCACGTGGTGGAAGAACAGCAATCCATTGATGTTCCACTCAGGGAGGAAGAGGTTCACGTCGAGCGCCGCGCTGTGAACCGACCGGCTGATAGCGCTGACTTCGAAGAGGCAACAATCGAAGTACCTGTTCGCGGTGAAGAGGCTGAAGTCTCCAGGACTGCCAGGGTGGTCGAAGAGATCGATGTCGATAAGACAGCCCATGAGCGCGTCGAAACAGTCACCGGCTCTGTTCGCCATGAAGAAGTCGATATCGATGCCGACGGCGTCCATGGCGGCCTTGATCGCGAGCATGACGACCGAAGCCTTGTCGATAAGGCTAAGGATGCAGTCGACCCAGATGACGATGGTATCCGCTAAGAGTATTTCCCACTGAAACGTAAATACCGGGAGCCGAATCGGCTCCCGGCATTTTTGTGTCTAAAGAGGTTACGCAGTTCTCACTCTTCCAGTGGATTACCGTTTGCATCTTCTTGCGTGAAGGTAACAACTTCCCGCTGGAGATCGGCCTCAATCCGCTCGGTGCGAACCTCGCGTCTCCTGGTGACTCGTACATTCTCCACAACGCGGTAGCGCCGGGTAAGAACCAGTACTTCTTCCACAACGGGGATAACGAGCGTGTCACCATCCTGCCACTGCCGGGGCATCTCATCGAACTCCTCATCCGAGGGAACGCGTTCGACTTCCACTACATCCGTACCCAGCTCCACATCTTCCTGTACAGGGAAGTGCTCAACTGATTTCTGAATGCGGAGTTTCCCCAGGTCCTTCTCGGT
Organism: uncultured Sphaerobacteraceae bacterium; assembly: GCA_964646245.1. Lineage (GTDB taxonomy): Bacteria > Chloroflexota > Chloroflexia > Thermomicrobiales > UBA6265 > UBA6265. The sequence goes on along the minus strand of CAZYDY010000044.1, from coordinate 5,891 downwards.
CGTACGAACCGAGAGTTCCTCCGCATGGAGAGGAATCGTCGTCCCGGTTGTCTCTGGTTCGTTCAGGGGAGCCCTGAACTTGTCCAAAAGCACAAGTCGGTCATTGGTCGAACGATCATCGTTAAACAATGATCGATGAACGTGCACCACGCGGCCGTCGTGCTCCACCAATACCTCTTCTCCGGATACGCCCTGGACCGTACCGAAGACGTTGTCATCCGAAGTGATCACCGCTGTTCCGTCGTTGAAGTGGATATCGGTCATGCCAGGGTCCTTTGTTGAGCACGAAATGTCGCATATTCACAGAACGGGAAGCAACAATCGTGCCCTGCGGCAGAACCTCTATTCAGCGTCTCCAGAGTTCGAATCCGCGCGCTGGTCCCACGGGAAGTGAATCCAGTCGTCCGTCCGTTTCCAGACATATTCCGGCTTGATGATTGACCGGGATTTCTCGTAGATCACCAGGCTGCGAACCTCGGCCACGTAGTGACCCACAAAGTCGTGTGTGGTTCGCAGCGTTTCTCCGGTATCGGCCACATCATCACAAATCAACACCTTCAGACCCCGGAAATGGTTCGGATCCGGAATCGGTGGAAGCATCACTGGCATTTCCAGCCGCTCTTCGCGGCCAGTGTAAAACTCGATATTGACCGTATGAAGCAGCTTCACATCGAGGGCATACCCCAGCGCACCGGCAGTGAAGAGTCCGCCACGGGCGATGGCAAGAATGAAATCCGGCCGATAGCCATCTTCAATGACCATCCTGGCGAGGTGCTGCGTGGCATCGCCAAACATCTGCCAGGTGAGTTCTTCTGTTTGCTGATGCATCCTCGCCCACTCCTCATTATTCGATTCCTTCCGCCAGGCTTTGCTTCCGCTCACTGTTCGGAACCTTACGGCCTCGGCGGGGCCACCCCGATTGTAAACGAGCCGCGGCCGTTGTCCCTCCTGGCTAAACGAACCCACATCCCACGCTTGCCCGGCGCTGCGCTCCCATGACGATCCATGTGGTCACCCACTCCAATGCATAGCCAATACCCGGTTACGTACCAGACTTGTCGCTCGTCGGCACCGCACTTGCGAACATACCGGGCAGCCAGAAGCGCAGGGCTTCAGGGCATTTATGTGTGTCTGGTCTATCCAACCATCCGAAACGGAACTTTCATGACGTCAGCCAGCAAACTTCTCGAGCAACAGGCAGCCCGCGTTCACACCGCAGAGTCCATCGAAGCCGGTGAGTATGAGGGCGACTCTGTCACCATCGGACTGGTACCCAGCCCCGGGCTACCCGAGGAGATCGCCAACGACATCCGCGACGATTTGGCGAGGGAGCTGGGTGAAGCCGTCGACAGCGACGTCAGATGGGTAATCCGTGTGGTGCCCGACCCGATTACCGGAAGCAATGTGGAAACACCGGACCTGCTCGAGGAACTCGGCAAACTTGCCCACACGGATGCCTGGGATTACTCCATCGCTTTGACCGACCTGCCTGTCCGTCGCAACAAGAAGATCGTGCTCGCGGATGCCAGCTCGGAACAGCGTGCAGGGTGGATATCAATACCGGCACTTGGTGCCCTCTGGCTTCGGCGAAAGGTACGCCGAATCATCGTCCAATTGGTCGAAGATCTTCATGGAGGTCATGACGAGAATGACAGCGAAGGCGACGACCTCCTCCAGCTGAAGGAGGCGGGTCGCGGCGACACCTCAGATGCAGAGGAGGTCATCGACACCCGGTACATCTCCAGGAGCAGGTTCGCTACCGCCCACCTGCTTGGAGGGATGGTCTATGCAAACCAGCCATGGACGATCTTCCCGAGCTTCAAAACAACCGCCGTTACAGCGGTTGCCACCGGATCGTACGGTCTCATCTTCTCCTCGATGTGGGAGCTCGGCGAGCACTCCTCGACCATCAGGTTGATTGTGCTGTCGCTTGTCGCCATGTCACTTCTGGGTGCGTGGATTATCCTGTCACACGGTCTCTGGCAACCACACAACGGCGCAAGTTCGCAGTTCCTGGCTACCCTTTACAACACGACGACCGTAATAACCGTCGGCACAGGTGTGCTGTTTGCCTATGCAATGATCTACCTGGTCTTGTTATTCGAATCCGTTATCTTCATGCCACCCTCGTTGCTGGCCCAGAGGCTGGAAATGCCCGTGGACGCACTGAATTACGTTACAGCGACATGGGTGACCACAAGCGTCGCAACGCTCGCTGGGGCGCTCGGGGCAGGCCTGGAAGACACCGATCGGGTCCGTGAGGCGACATTCAGTTGGCGAATGCAACGCCGCTTCGAGGAACACGAGGCAGCACGAGAGGAAGACCAGGTCGATCATGAGGAGAACCCGGAGTAATACGGAAGCCTGCGACGCGAGACACTGAAATTATCGCTATGGCTCCTGCAGTACTTACTCGCCCTGGGCTTCCTGTTCAGCGGCGAGGGTCTGGGTTCGCTTGTACGCCGCGTATACAGATTTGCTGAGAATGGTGCGCAATCCACCTTTTTCCATTTGGTAAATCGCTTCAGCACTGGTCCCACCCGGGCTGGTAACCATGTTCCGCAGCTCGGCCAGATGTTTACCGCTATTGCGAGCGTAGCTCACGGATCCGCCAACAGTCTGCATCACGACTTGCTCGGCAACACGACGCGGGAATCCCATATGCACACCGGCATCTATGAGCGCTTCCATCATCAGGAAAACGTACGTCGGCCCGGTGCCGCTGAGGGCCGTGGCCATATCGACATACCGCTCCTCATCGACTTCCAGTTCCATACCCAGCGCACCAAGCGTGACACGTACCTTTTCGCGCGCATCTGCATCCACTTCAGGAGCCGCATACCAGAGGGCCATCCCTTCACCGACCTGGGCAGGTGTATTCGGCATTACGCGCACAATCGCATCGTGCTTCAGTCCGGATTTCAGTTGCGAGACGGTGGTACCAGCGGCAATCGAGATCACCGTTTGTCCCTTCGTCAGGGCTGGAGCAAGCTCGGCCGTAACGGCCGGCATAACCTGCGGTTTGATGGTGAGCAGTATGAGATCGGCCCCCTGCACGGCCTCCTGGTTTGATTGAACAACGGAAATGCCATGCTTGGCTGCGAGCTGGATCCTGCGGTCCTCCCTGGGATGGCTGGCCATGATCTGGGAGGGAGTAACCATCTCGTCTGCAACCAGGCCGGCAACGATCGATTCGGCCATTACGCCGGCACCAACAATAGCGATTCGGCTCTCTGCCAATACGGAGTGCGATTGGGGGGTCATGAAGGATCCTTGTTGAACAAACGTCACAAATATCAGTGTACCCCGGCCCTGCTCGACACGATGCGGCATAATTGGGGCCATCGATGATCAGCGTACAAGGAGGTACCATGGCCAACAGACTCGCGGCAGAATCCAGTCCATATCTACTGCAACACAAGGACAATCCGGTGGATTGGTATCCGTGGGGCGATGAGGCATTCGCGGCCGCCAAACAGCGCGGTGTGCCGGTGTTGGTAAGCATCGGGTACTCCACCTGCCACTGGTGCCACGTGATGGCCCATGAATCGTTCGAGGACCCCGTTCTCGCCGGCCTCATGAACGAAAACTACGTCAACATTAAGGTGGATCGCGAAGAGCGACCGGATGTGGATGCACTCTACATGCAGTCCGTTCAGATGCTCGGCTACCCGACCGGTTGGCCACTGAACGTCTTCCTGACGCCAGACGGCTTGCCCTTTTTCGGCGGCACCTACTGGCCACGAACTGCCCGCGATGGCATGCCGAGCTTTACCCAGGTGCTGATCAACCTCAGCGAGCTCTGGCAGCGAGACCGCGCCAAGGTAGTGCGAGGCGGCCAGGAAGTAGCCAAACACGTGATCAAGGCATCAGACACAACGGGTTCGCCATCGGAGGTTACAGGCCAAACCACCCAACGGGTGATGCGGGCGCTCTATGACAAGTTTGACAAGCAGCATGGCGGATTCGGGGAAGCACCGAAGTTCCCCCAGGCTGCGTCACTGGAATTCCTGCTCCGTCACTACCTGCGTACGCAGGATGTCGCGGCGCTGAGCATGGTGGAGCTGTCGCTCGGTTCAATGGCCGAAGGCGGTATCTACGACCAGATCGGCGGCGGCTTCTCCCGCTACTCCGTCGATGCCGAGTGGCATGTTCCTCACTTCGAGAAGATGCTGTACGACAACGCAATGCTGCTCCCAATCTATGCAGATGCCTATCGACACACCGATGAGCCCCTGTTCCTGGAGATCGCCGAAGGCATCGTGACGTGGCTGGAACGTGAAATGCTCCTTCCGCACGGTGGATTCGCAGCCGCACTGGACGCCGACAGCGAAGGTGTTGAAGGCAAGTACTACATCTGGACCGCGGCCGAGATCGACAAGGCATTCGATGCAGAAGACGCCGACCTGATCAAGCTCCACTTCGGGATTTCTGATCCGGGATCGTTCGAAGGCGCAACCGTTCTGCGAGTCGTTAAAACTGACGAAGACCTCGCCGACGAGCTCGAGAAGCCACTGGAAGAGATCCAGCAAAAACTCGCAACGATCAAGGCCCGCATGCTGGAAATTCGCGAGAAGCGGGTGCATCCACACCGCGACGACAAGGCTATCGCCAGCTGGAATGGCATGGCCATTCACGGTCTGGCATACAGTGGGCTGATATTGCAGAAGCCGGAGTGGATCCAGCTCGCAAAACGCGCGGCAAAATTCGTGACCAGCAAGATGATGGCGAAAGACGGCGCCCTGGTACGCAGCTTCACCAACAACAAGGCGAACACGTCTGGTGTGCTTGATGACTACGCCAATGTCATCCGTGGCCTGCTCACCCTGTACAACGCAACCGGGGATGCATCGCTGCTGGAACCAGCCTGGAAGCTTACGGAGTACGTGCGAAACCACTTCGCACACGAATCCGCTATTGGCTACTACGATACGCCGGACACCGCGACTGATCTCTTCACACGTCCGCGTGACCTGACAGACTCTGCCACACCATCCGGCAACGCCGTAATGGCCGAGGTGTTGCTGATTCTCGGCGAGATGCGACGCGATGATGCGCTGAAGCGAGAAAGCCGGGATATCGTGGAATCCATGGCCGAGATCCTGCCCCGGTTCCCGATTCATGTCGGGATGTTGGCGAGCGTGGCCGAGCGCATGGTCGCCAGCCAGCGCGAACTCATCTTTACAGGCAACGATGTCCAGGCACTTCGAGATGCCAGTACATTCCGCGTTGATCCAATGGTCCTCCGAGGATACGTAACGCCTGGCGTCAACGTATCCGAATGGAAATTCCTGGAAGACAAGCCAGAGTCCGAAACGCCAACTGCCTACTGGTGCCGCAAATACACATGCCAGGCACCGGTGAGCGATCCGGACGCACTCAAGGAAACAATGCTCAAGTAAAAATATCGGGCCGGGAGAAAACTCCTGGCCCGAATCTCTTTAACCCAGCATCTCGTGTAGCCAGGAAACCCTGGCGCGCTGCCCATGCGTACTCCCGCTATCGTGGCCATTGAATTGGTAAACGGTGATTTCCTTTTCCGCCGAATAATGGTTGTAAGCGGCGAAGATCGTACTGGGTGGACAGACAGCATCCATGAGACCCACGGAGAAGTGAGCCGGCGCATTCGCCCGGGTGGCGAAGTTGACGCCATCCAGGTACGAGAGTGTGGCAAATGCCTGCCCTACCTGGTCGGAATGTTGCGCCAGGTAACGAGCGAGCTCGGAGTACGGTAGCGCATCTGTAATGGTTGCAGCCCGATAGTAGTGGCACAGGAACGGCTGGTCCGCCCAGACCGCTGTAATGTCTTCCATCAGTCCCGCAACAGCGAGCGAGATTCCTCCACCCTGACTGCCCCCGCTGACCACAATGCGACCATCGATATCCGGATG
>CAZYDY010000043.1:0-9870 GCA_964646245.1 uncultured Sphaerobacteraceae bacterium | reverse complement strand
AAGTTCCCACGACTTAAGCCACAATTGGTACAGTTCTGGCATCATCGATCAGCTACGGCTACACCCGCTTCATAGAACAGGCTCACGTTCATGCGCATTATCTCCGGATCAGCTCGAGGTCGACGACTCAAAGGACCGCCGAGCCACGCCACTCGCCCAATGACGGACAAGGTTCGCGGGGCGGTGTTCAACTCGCTGGCATCGTTGGGGGTATTCCCTGATCGCGTGGCAGATTTGTACGCCGGTACCGGAGCTATTGGCATCGAGGCGATCAGCCGCGGTGCGACGTACGCAGACTTCGTGGACATGGGTCGGGAGCAAGTCGCCGTTATTCGAGACAACCTCAAGACCGTTGGCTTTACAGAGAACGCACGGGTTCACCAAATGAGCGTATCGGCCTTTATCGAACGCGCCAAAGAGCCATCTGACCTGATTGTGCTTGATCCTCCGTATGCAGACCCGGAGATTATTCCGACGATGGAAAAACTGGAATCGTCAAAATTGGTACAATCTGGCACAATTGTCGTATTGGGACATTCACCGCGTGTTTCGCCGCCAGATAGCATTGGTCGGTTGGAAGCACTACGACACCGATGTCATGGCGATACCTGCTTCTCGATTTATGAGTGGGCAGAGCCCGAGGCGGATGAGGACAACACATGAGCCTGGCAATTTATCCCGGAAGTTTTGATCCCCTCACCAACGGGCATCTTGATGTTGCGCTTCGTGCGGCTCGTCTTTTCGATACGCTCATCATCGGGATTTACGAAGGTTCGAACAAACCGGGGGCGATGTTTGATATTCCGGAACGCGTCAAACTCGCGCGGATGGCCATCGCCGAGAGCGGACATCCGTTTGCCGAGCGCATCCGGGTTGAGCGATTCAGCGGACTCGCGGTGACCTACGCCCGCGAGAAGGGCGCTGCCGCGCTGGTGCGGGGGCTGCGCGCCGTCTCCGATTTCGAGTATGAGTTCCAGTACGCGCACATGAACGAGCACCTGGCTCCGGAGATCGAGGTCGTTTCGTTGATGACCAGCGCGAACATGTCGTTTATCAGTTCCAGTTTTATTCGCGAGGTGGCCAGCCTTGGTGGATCGCTGGAAGGCCTTGTACCGGAGTGCATAGAGCGCGCATTGCGTGATGCCACCGGAAATTACGCCGTGAAACCGCACGTACAGCAGCAGAAAGAGGCAGCTACATGAGCCAACAGCCACGCGTTCGCAATGAACAGGAAAGCGCACCAGAGCTGGTCTACAACATAGATCAACTCGAAGACCTGGTGAGCAACGGCAAGCGGCTGCCCATGAGCCACAAGGTGATGGTAGATGAAGACGAATTCATCCAGCTGCTTGATGATGTACGCTCATCGATTCCTGTAGAAATCCGGGAAGCCCAGCGCCTGTTGAAAGAACGTGAGCGGTTGCTCGGGGAAGCTCAGGAACAGGCTGCCCGAATTGTGAACGATGCCCAGCGCCGCGCCAGCGTGCTTGTAAGCGAGCACACCGTGCTGGCTGAAGCCAAGCAGGTTGCCGAAGAAGAGCTGCGCAAGGCCGAAAAGATTCGTCAGGAAGAGCAAGGCCGTATGGAGGTCTACTTCCTGCAGCAGATCGCGGCTGTTCGCAATGCGATGTTGGCCACCATGGGAGACATGGAAGAAACGGTCGAACGCTCGCTCGAAGCCCTGTCCCAGGCAGAATCCGCGATCGGTGCAAATCCGGACGAGGGCATGTAGGGACTGGCAAATCACAACAATTGACCGTATAATCTCTAGGCTACGCCGAAACATGGTTTCGGTGTATCTTCGTGCCTGTGCCGAAGAAACGTTAATCGGGCACAGTACGAGGCTGTGATTGGATACCGTGAATACTGAATCTCTACAAACAATCACCTTGCATGACGACCTGGTTCTTAAAGTTTCGTCATTGCTACTTGAAGACATGGGTAGCTATCGCACGGTGAATATCGAGCTCGCCAGCTTCCCGCTGGATGAGCAGTTAACAGCCCGGAACGTGATATCCACAATCCGGCTTACCCGCCTGGATACTGGCATACTTGCACAGGGTTCAGTTAGCGGTTCTGTTGAGATGGAATGTGTTCGGTGTCTCAATATGTATGAGCAGCCGTTCAGCGTTCGGTTTACCGAGCAGTTCCGGCAGACCGCAGACATCCTCGATAGCCGCAGGTCAACTTCGGCCCGAGATGATGACGAGTGGGATGAGGCAGAAATTGAACTCTCGTTTGAGATCAACGATGCCCACGAGCTGGATCTTACCGAGCTCTTGCGCCAGTGGATTGTGCTTGCACTGCCAATGACGCCAACATGTGGCCCGGATTGCCCGGGTCCGCAGGAAATCGACAACGGTGACGAAGAAGCCGTGGATAATCGATTTGCTGCACTACAACAATTGCTGGATAACGAGGACGAATAGCGCCTCAAATTCGTGCGTCGCCGGGTTGGCGATATACGTAGCAGATAGCCGCGAGTGCGGCAGTAACAGGAGTTTTGAAATGGGTGCTCTTCCAAAACAAAAAATCAGCCGACATCGCCAGGGCAATCGCCGTCGACATCACTTCCTCACTGCGCCACAGCTGGTGCCGTGCCGTGAATGTGGCAGCATGAAGCAATCGCATCACGTTTGCCCAACCTGCGGCAAGTACCGCGGTCGCCAGGTGATCGAGATCGAAACGCGCCAGAGCGCTGCTGAATAGATCTCATTTCTCTGTACTGCATGGATTCCAGGCGGGAGACTTTACCTCCCGCCTGTTTCCTGTGTTCGGCTCGCACTGGATTAAATGCGACAACACCCCCGGAACTCCGGTAGAATGAGCCATATACGTCTCAGATGTGGCCGAATTTCACCTTCGACGCCTGCCGCATCACCTTTCAGCAGGAGTACCACCCAACAATGCCTAACGCCGCGATAACAGGATGGGGCCACGCTGTTCCGGATAGGGTGCTCACCAACGCCGATCTCGAACGCATGGTTGAGACGAGCGATGAATGGATCGTCTCCCGCACCGGAATCAAGGAACGACGCATTGTTGGCCAGAACGATTCCACCACTTCGCTCGCCTCCCTCGCAGCCGAGCGCGCCCTTGAGAAGGCGGGCCTCACTGGGGAAGACATCGAACTCATCATCGTTGCAACAGCAACTGCCGATGACTTTCTCGTGTCACAAGCCGCACTGGTCCAGGCAGCAATCAACAGCAAGGCCGCCGCGTTCGACGTTGGCGCAGCCTGTGCCGGTTTTGTAACGGCACTCAATGTCGGTACGCAGTTCGTGAACAGTGGTGTCTACAAGAACGCACTCGTTATCGGTGCAGATACACTCACCCGCTACGTTGATTTCACGGATCGTAGCACCAGCATCCTGTTTGGAGATGGTGCCGGTGCCGTTGTGCTGGAAGCCAGCACGGAAGAACGGGGACTTCTCAGCGCTGTTATGGGTGCCGACGGAAGTGGCAGCCAGCACCTGTTTGTTCCTGGCAATGCCCGGTTTGCGCCGGAATCTGCAGACATCTTCCCGGATACCCAGCCTCACCTGCGCATGAATGGCCAGGCAGTGTTCAAGTTCGCCGTAAATGTCATGGGCGATTCGTCGCTTGAATGCATTGAGAAGGCAGGCATGACCCTGGACGATGTGGATATGTTGATTCCGCACCAGGCAAATATTCGTATCATTGATGCTGCCGCACGCAAACTGAATCTTCCGATGGACAAGGTCTGGGTCAACCTGGACCGCTATGGAAACACCTCGGCAGGGTCAGTACCAATTGCCCTTGCTGAAGCAGCCGACGCAGGTGCACTCAAAGAGGGCGACAACGTTGTGCTGGTAGCTTTCGGAGCCGGGCTTGCCTGGGCTTCCGGGCTCGTGCGCTGGGGTGTCAACGGCACCCGACATGCGACACAATAGAGAAACGTAAGATTATCGGCGGATTGTTCAACGAAACGATCCACAAACGCACCTTAACAGGAGATGGAGGCAGCAATGGCTGATGGGCAGAACGCACCGGTAGCGGTAATTACTGGTGGAACGCGCGGAATCGGACTGGCGATCGCGGAGCGAATGGCAGCCGATGGCTACGATCTGCTCCTTACCTATCGTGGCGATGCTGAAGCGGCTGAGGCCGCGAAAACGGCACTCGCCGACTCTGGTCAGCGCGTTGAAGTTGTCTCCGCCGATATCTCCACCGCCGAAGGCGCGACGTCCACCATCGAAACCGCCACCAAGACCTTTGGCAAAATCGACGTGCTCATCAATAACGCCGGTATCACGCGTGACAACCTGATCATGCGAATGAGCGAAGACGACTGGGATGCTGTGCTCAGCACCAATCTCAAAGGTGCCTTCCTTGCCAGCAAGGCTGTTGTACGGCCGATGCTGCGCCAGCGATCCGGCCGCATTATCAACATCACCAGCGTGGTGGGCCGAATGGGCAACGCCGGCCAGGCGAACTATGCTGCAGCCAAGGCGGGACTCATTGGACTTACCAAAACCCTGGCCAAGGAAGTCGGCAGTCGCGGCATTACCGTGAACGCCGTCGCACCGGGATTCATTGATACCCGGCTGACAGACGTGCTTCCGGAAGAGCTGAAGAAACAACTACTGGACGCCACTCCACTGGGCCGTTTTGGCAGTGTGGAAGATGTTGCCAATGCCGTTGCGTTCCTCGCATCGGACCAGGCATCGTTCATCACAGGGCAGGTGCTCTCGGTGGACGGCGGCATGAGCATGGCATCGTAGCCTGGCTGGCTGCTAGTCGGGGAGAACGCGCGTGTTCAAGAAGATACTGATCGCCAATCGAGGGGAAATCGCACTACGCATCTTGCGGGCCTGCCGGGATCTCGGTGTGCCTGCGGTGGTTGCATATAGCGAAGCCGATGTCGATTCGCTGCCAGTGCGCCTGGCAGACGAAGCCGTCTGCATCGGCCCTGCTGCCGTTGCCAAGAGCTACAACAACATCCCCGCGGTGATCACAGCGGCTCTCGTAACGGGCTGCGATGCGATCCACCCCGGTTACGGATTCCTGGCCGAAAACGCCTATCTCGCCGAAGTCTGCCAGCAAGTTGGGGTGACATTTATTGGTCCCCGGCCTGAAGTCATCGACAAAATGGGCAACAAGGCTGAAGCCCGCAAGGTCATGCAGCAAGCCGGTGTTCCCATGCTTCCAGGTACGCAGGGCATTGTTCCCACACTCGCCCAGGCTCGCGAGGCCGCCCGTGAAATCGGCTATCCCGTTCTCATCAAGGCCGTGGCTGGTGGTGGCGGACGCGGTATGCGCGTTGCCAACAACGATGCCGAGCTGACTCGCGGTTACGCCATGGCGCAGAACGAGGCGGAGAGCGCGTTCGGTAACGGCGATGTGTACATTGAGCGTTACCTGCAGAAACCACGACACGTCGAGGTGCAGATACTCGGTGATATGCACGGCAATGTGATTGCCGTTGGTGATCGTGACTGCAGCCTGCAGCGTCGACATCAGAAAGTGATTGAGGAAGCTCCGGCGCCGAACCTGCCAGACAAGGTTCGCAAGAACTTGCTAAAGACCGCCGAGAAAGGCGCAAAGGCCGCCGGTTACTGGAGCGCCGGAACGCTCGAGTTCCTGCTCGATGCCGACGGCAATTTCTACTTCATGGAAATGAACACCCGTATCCAGGTTGAGCACCCGATTACGGAAGAAGTGACTGATCTCGACCTGGTTGCGTGGCAGATCCGTATTGCCGCCGGGGAGAAGCTCACGCTGAAGCCGGAGGACTATCGCACCCGCGGACACAGCATCGAATGCCGTATCACTGCGGAGGATGCAAATAACAACTTCCGGCCGAGCATGGGCAAAATCGAGACGTATGTTGCCCCCGGTGGCCCCGGCGTACGGATGGATTCACACCTGTTCGCCGGATATTCGATTCCGCCATATTACGATTCCCTGCTCGGCAAGATCATCACCTGGGGAAACACGCGAGCTGAAGCAGTCGCACGCATGGAGCGCGCACTCAGCGAAACCGTGCTTACCGGTGTGAGCCACACGATTCCGTTCCATCAGGAAATTATGGCGGACGAGCAGTTCAAGAATGCAGAAGTTCATACCGGCTTCATTCCGGAGTTCTTTGATCGACGTGGATCATTGAGCTTCGAGGAAGAGCTGGAACCAGAGGAGGTCACTACATGACACCAGACAAGCCAACCTCCGACAAGGCTGAAGTGAGCACCAGTGTGCCGATTAATGAGGGCACGGAAGTGAAGGGCACGGTGCGAATCGCACCCGCCGTACTCATTCAGCTGATCGAAACCACCGTGCGAGATATTGAAGGCGTTGCCGCACTCACCTCTCGCAAGGGAAAGAAGCGCGAGGAAGAGGTTCCGGGCAAGGCGTTTGATGACGGCAAAGTGCGCGTTGTGGTGGATGGAGACCAGATCGATGCAGATATCGCCATCACACTGAAGCCGAACGCACGAGTTAGCGAAGTTACAGAAACAATCCGCCGCGAAGTTGGCCTGGCCGCCGGACGCATGCTCGGGATGACCGTGCGCTCCGTCGACATCTATGTCGACGACTTTGCGATGAGTGAGGCATAAATGTCCGACGAAACGAAAACACCTGGCAACGAGGCCGGGAAGAAGACTCCCCAAAACCGGAAACGGAACAAGGGGAAGCGTCGGAAGGTGAGCAACACATTCGGGAAGGGGGCGTATCTCGAACGCTCTGCCACCCGACACCAGGCCCGTATCCTGGCGATGCAAACGTTGTTCGAGTTCGATACCACCGACCATGAAATGGATGAGATTATCGGCCGGATCTACTTCGATGAGGCTGCCCTTCCCGAAAGCGCACTTGAAAGCGCGGATGAGGATGAAACAGCTGTCGATGAAGTGCCGGCGGAAGTTGCGTCGTACGCAGAGAAGCTCGCGCGTGGAACAGTGGCCGAGCTCGCGAACATCGACCCAATCATCGAAAAGGCTGCGCCGGCGTTTCCCATTCCGCAAATCGCCGCCGTTGATCGCAATGTGCTTCGGTTGGCTATCTACGAACTCACGTACCACAAGGATGTGCCCGTGGGCGTTGCCATCAACGAGGCAGTTGAGATCGCCAAGCGCTTTGGTGGGGACAATAGCAGCAGGTTCGTAAACGGTGTGCTGGGCACGGTAAGTCGGCAGCTGCCCGAGGATCACAAACCTCCTTCATAGCGGCGGCGCCAGGCTATTGCACAATGCAGGTGCACACAGGTGCGTTCCCAGGATCGAATCACCATCAAAAATACCGCTTTAGTCGACTCTCGGGCCGCTTACGGTTATGATTTCATTACCGAAACTGACAGGATATAAACAACCTGTGAAATTCGGTTGTATAGTCGTGAAATCAAACTGCCTTGCTCAGCGTGGGCGCGTGCAGATCACATTAGGAGGAAGACTCAATGGCAACTACTCTCGAGCGCGTTCAGGCGATCGTAGTGGACCGACTCGGTGTTGAGGCCGATCAGGTCGTGGAATCCGCCGAGTTCATCGGCGATCTCGATGCCGATTCGCTGGATCTCGTCGAGGTCATTATGGCCATGGAGCAGGAATTCGACCTTGAAATCAAGGACGAAGACGCCGAGAACATCCGCACAGTGAACGACGCTGTCAAGTACATCGACGAGCACTCGGGCGCCTAAGCCCGGCTTATCGGGACTTGCTCCCGATAAAATCACGCACGATTCCGGTTGTCCTTGCTCTACTGGCAGGCAATGAATCGTGTATCATTACGGGTGATTGGATCGGAAACGACTCCGGTCACCCGTAACTGTTTTGCGAGCGAACGACCTTGCGGCCGATGCCCGTAGCGGGCAGATGCCACGAGACCGTGGCAGCCGACGAACCGTGTATCCATCCTGGTCGTCCTTCAGCGTCGCTGAGATACATGGTCCGAACCTCGCGCCAGAACGTTCTTAAGGGAGCATTCTATTATGGCGCGTTCAATAAAGAACTACGTCCCCAAAATTTCGATACCAAGATCACGACCGCGCATGCCCGATTGGTGGAGCGCCGAAGGTGACGAGCCCGAAGAATTCGAGGAGATGACTCTACAAGAGCATCTTGAGGAATTCCGTGATCGTATCATCCGCACGCTCATCGCGATTGTGCCAGCATTCATCATCGGCTGGATTTTCCACGGTCGGGTTCTTTCCGATATCCGTGACAAATCCCAGGCGATTGAAGGCCTTCAGGTATTGGACGCTGTTAGTCCAATCACGATGTCGTTCCAGATATCGCTTTACATCGCGATCTCGATTTGTATCCCGGTGATTTTCTACCAGTTTATTGCATTCCTGATGCCCGGTATGACGAGGAAAGAAAAGAAGTTCCTTTTCTCCTCGCTGCCATTCGTTACGATCCTGTTCGCAACCGGCGCATGGTTCGGCTATTTCGTTGCCGCACCACGGGCCCTCGAATTCTTGTCAGGTTGGAACAGCGACTTTCTGAAGTGGGAAATCACCGCGCAGAACGCAGTTTCGTTCTTCCTGCGACTGGTGATCGGTATCGGACTTGGTTTCCAGCTTCCGGTAATTGTGTTTGTGCTCTCAAAGCTGGGTATCGTGAGTGTCGCCAAGCTAAGAGAATGGCGTAAGTACGCTTATCTGGTACTTCTCATCGCGGCAGCAATAATCACACCGACACCAGACCCGATGAATATGGCTGTCGTAGCCATCCCGCTCATCCTTCTCTATGAGCTCGGCATCATCGTCAGTGCCATCTTCGGCAGAACCATCATCCGTGAAGAGGAGAAAGCTGAGAGAGAGGCCAAACGACAAGATAAGGCTATAGACGCAGGCGATATTTAGACCTGGTATCAAAGGAGGCCGCGAGCAGATTGCTCGCGGCCTCCTTTCGTTTTAGTGCGGGACCTTCAAGCATCCGTAGACCCGTTCCTCGGAGCCGTAGGCGGAGAGTTGTGCGGGTTAGGAGGTCAAGGTTTCGGGCTAGTATCTTGCCTCCCGCAACCCGCACAAGTCGATCTGCGGATCGACGAACCGGTCTACACGAGTCCCAGCTTCTTCTCATCCACGGCTGGAACCAGGATCGTGTACTCGTTCCGGTACGTAACCATGCCCGGACCGGCGCCTTTGATTTTGCGGACGTGTCGACGCTGGGTAACATCCACGTCCACATTACCGGAATCCCGACTCTGGCTATACCAGGCCGCCAAACTTGCAGCCCGTTCCACAACGTGTGAATCCGGCTCATCTGTCGGGGCATTTGTCCGCAGGATTACATGGCTCCCAGGCACACCACGCGCGTGTAACCACCAGTCGTCAGCGTGGGCTATCTCGAATGTGACCTGATCATTCTCTCGTCCACTCTTGCCGATGTAATAGAGATTGCCGTCATCGTCAGTAAGCGGACTCACCTTGCGGTTGGCCTGCTTCTTCGATGCCTGGTGGCCCTTATTCGCCTTCGGATCAACCCCGAGCCTGCCCGGGGCGTTCTCTTCGAACTCCTGACGGATGGATTCGATGGCCGCGAAACCCTCGGCTTCGCCTGCCAGCCACTTCAGTTGCTCGAGGTACGCAATCTCGGATTGCGCACCTTCAATCCGCACAGGGAGCTGCTCGCCTGCCTTCTGACTCTTGCGATACTCGTCGAAGTAATTGGCGGCCACGTCCTTCGGATCCAGATCAGGATCAAGTGGAATCGTCTCCTCCCCCACTTCCGATTCAGCCACCAGCTCCGTATCACCGGGCTGTATCTGCCACAGGTATGCGTAGATGGTATCTCCCCAGCGGCGGAGTCGTTCCGTGTCCTTACTGCGCTCGTGTTGCTGCCTGAGGTTGTGAAGCCGGGTACTGACACTCTGCAGCGCACGATCGATGTTCTCGACCAACTGGGCGCG
>CAZYDY010000042.1:0-9928 GCA_964646245.1 uncultured Sphaerobacteraceae bacterium | reverse complement strand
ATTTGCCCACGCTGTACCGTGAGCTGCTGCTGGTAGAGACGAGGATTGCTGATCACTTCGCCGTTGGCATCGGCCTCGGTTCGATAGTAGATCGCCTCTTGCTGCACCACCTGCACGCGCACCAGCTGGGCTGAAAGCAGGATGAACACACATGCCAGCAACATCGTGGTACGGATGAGTCCGTGGTTGAACGTCGGCATGGATTCCGGCAACTGGATTCGCGTCGCAAACACCAGGCAGATGAATGCGCCACCGAGCAGCGTCAACCAACGCGCATCGGAGAGATCCTCGCCGATAAACAGTCCAAATCCGATGAGGCCCAGCGCCCCGAGCAGGAAGAGTGTTCTCACAAATGCAGGCATGATTATCCTCCCCGCTACACGCGCTTGGGACGGCTGGAAAAGTACAGGATCAGTCCCACCACGCCCAGGTTGGTGACCAGCGAACTACCTCCGTACGAGATGAAGGGGAGGGTGATACCGGTGAGCGGGATGATGCGGGTAACACCGCCGATGATGATAAATGTCTGCAGCGCCAGGCTGGCAGCGAGTCCACCCACAACAAGCTGGACAAACCCTTCCTGCGCACGCATGGCGATGATAAAGCTGCGCAGCACCCAGCTGAAGAAGAGCGCCAGGATCGCCAGCGAGCCAAGCAAACCAAGCTCCTCACCAAGTGCGCTGAAGATGTAGTCCGTCTGTACCTGGGAGATGAATGCCGGGTGACCTTGTCCTAATCCGGTACCCATCAGTCCGCCCGCAGCGAGCGCGTAATCGCTCTGAACCGGCTGGTATCCGAAGCCATACGGATCCCAGAACGGATCAAGCCAGTTGTTGACGCGCACCTCAATCCGGCTGAAGAAGGTCCACGCAAACCAACAGGCCGCCAGGAAGGATAACCCTGCTACAGAGATATAGAGCCGACTCCCCGTTGCCAGGTAGAGCATGACAACGAAGATGCCGAAGAAGAGCAACGCTGGCCCGAGGTCGTTCAACGCCACGAGCAGTACGAGCGATGCTCCCCACATGATCCCCATCGGCAGCAGGTAGGGGATAGGGGGCAGCCGGAGCTTGCCCACCATCCAGGATTCGGTCAGCAAGTCGCGCTTCTCGTCCAGGTATGCAGCCAGGAAGATCACGAGCGTGATCTTGGAGATCTCCGATGGCTGTATCTGAATCGGACCCAGCTGAATCCAGAGCCGCGCGCCTCCAACCTCTGTACCAATGAAGAACGTCGCCGCCTGCAGCGCCAGGGTGCCGATCAACCACAGGTATTTGTACTTCGGCAACCACTCCATCACCCGTAGCGGACCGCTCAGCATCACCACGCCCCACATTCCCAGCAAACCAATGGCGAGATAGAGCAGGTGACGGCTGGAGAGGAAGCTGTAGCCCTCGTTGATCGCTACCAGGTCCGGTGTGAGTCGCTGAATCATCAGCATCCCGAGCATGGCCAGCGTGGCGGTGATAGGGAACAGCACCTGGTCGCCCCGGAACCGACGCAGGCTGAAGGTGATATTCACCAACACCATTGCCACGGCGGCCGCAATACCGACAGATACATCCCGCCACGTCCAGTCAACAGATCCCTTGTCCACCAAAAAGATGGTCAACGATCCAATGAGCGTGATCAGGGCTGTGATTAGCAGCAGGTTGAACTCGGTGAGGCGGAGCTCCGGTCGGTAGCGACGCATGTCTAGGCGAGCTTCCCGGGCTTGCGAGAAATGAGTTCAATCCTGTTGGCGAGCTCATCCGGGATGTCATGCGTCATCACGGCACTCGCTGTCCCGGAGGCGCAATCGCAATCGGGGTGATTGTCTCCACCCAGGCCACGCACTACGTTGCGCGCGGTCTCTACGTTCTCTGCCAACACGCGCTGGATCGTCTCCAGCGTGACGTCGTCTTCTGTTTCATGCCACACGTCGAAGTCGGTCACCATGGCGAGCGTGCCGTAGCAAAGTCCAGCCTCACGGGCGAGGCGTGCCTCCGGCATCGCTGTCATCCCGATGATATCTGCACCAAACTGCCGATACAGATTGCTTTCGGCGCGAGTGCTGAACTGGGGTCCTTCTATACAAATGTAGGTGCCACCATCTGCAACCAGGTCCTGTGAGGCCTGGGCATGCTTGAGGATGCCACCGCGCAGGTGAGGGCAGAACGGATCGGCCATGCCAACATGGGCCGTCACTCCGCCTTCAAAGAACGTCCGCTCCCGGAAGCCGGCTGTGCGATCGATAATCTGATCCGGCACTACGGCCGAACGGGGAGGCATCTCAATATTCAGGCTGCCCACCGCATTGACGGAGAGGATTCGGGTCACACCAAGGAGCTTGAGCGCTGCGATATTTGCCCGGTATGGCACTTCGGATGGATTGAACCGGTGCCCCACACCATGCCGAGCCAGGAACGCCACCTCGTTGCCATTCGAGAGCTTGCCGGTCACAACCGGGGCGCTCGGCATGCCCCAGGGAGTCTCAACCTCCTGCTGCTGTACATCCACCAAATCGGGCAGGTCATACAGCCCGGTACCGCCAATCACTCCCAGCATGAATCATGTACTCCTGTGTTCATAAAGCACAATCGCGCGTGCATTCGTACATGGTAACGTTTCAGCGTTGCCCGGTGTATCAGGTGCGCGGGAAACCGCCATTCGTGCTATACTCTCCCGGTAAGCCCTTCGCCACGGGCGTTTTTATGTGTCCTGAAATCAATACCAGTCAATACAACGACTAAGGAGAAACCGCCGAATGGCGATGCCAGTTGAACAGAAGAATGACATCATCGAGGCTACTCGTCAGCACGATACTGATACCGGTTCACCGGAAGTTCAGATCGCAATCCTGACCGAGCGCATCCTCGAACTCACCGATCACCTTCGTAGCCACCGACAGGATCATCACTCCCGCCGTGGCCTGCTGAAGATGGTTGGTAAGCGCCGCAAGCTGTTGGCTTACCTGCAGAAGACCGATATCGAACGATATCGCGACACCGTCGCCCGCCACGGCCTGCGCAAGTAGGCTTGATGGGTTCGATCCAAACAAGCGATCTCGCTACGCGTTCCCGATGTTCTGATTCGGTTGCGCGAGCATGAGTGAAAGCCCGGGGCAGCAAGCTCTGGGCTTTTGCGTGTTTCGGAAGGAGGGATCACACACATAACACTGCCGCCGGAACCGGGAGGCATTGGAGCGAGTTAATCGGCACACTGGTTTGTTCGCTCCAGTTCCTCTGGTCTCCAGACGGTAAAGATCATCAAAACGCACCGCGCGGAAAGGCCGCGTGGATTCAACATGGAGACTCATATGTCATTACCTCAAGAAGTTGAGCAAAAAATCAAAAGCGTCAGCACAGAAATCGCTGGCCGTACCCTCACCCTGGAAACCGGCCGCCTGGCTGGGCTGTCCATGGGTGCTGTTTCCGTTCGATACGGAGACACCATGGTACTCAGCTCTGCCATTGGCGAGCGTGAAGTTAAAGCCGACAGGGGATTCTTCCCACTCACCGTGGACTACGAAGAAAGAATGTTCGCAGCGGGCAAGATCCCGGGCGGATTCCCCAAGCGCGAAGGTCGACCGACCGAGGCCGCAGTCCTTGCTGCCCGATTGACTGACCGCCCGATTCGTCCTCTGTTCCCGAAGGGATACAAGGCCGAAGTACAGATCATCACCACCGTGCTCAGCGCTGATCAGGAGAACGATGCAGACATCCTCTCCATCATCGGCGGCTCTGCTGGCCTCACCATCGGCCCTGTGCCGTTCGAGGGTCCGGTTGGCGCCGTGCGCATGGGAATGAAGGATGGCGAGTTCATCATCAACCCAACGTTTGAAGAGCGCGCAGAAGGCGATCTCGATATGGTGGTCGCCGGTACTGACGATGCCATCATGATGGTCGAGGGTGAAGCCACCGAGATCTCTGAAGAGAACATGGTTCTGGCAATCGAGAAGGCGCATGAAGTCATTCGCCAGATCGTTGAGCTGCAGAGAGAACTCCAGGCTGAAGTCGGTGTGGAGAAGTGGCCGTTCGAAAGCCCGGCACGCGATGAAGAACTCTTCACCGCAGTCCGCGCCGTAATCGGCGACCGACTCCGCGAAGCAGTCCGCAATGCAGACAAGGTTGTACGCCTCGAGGCCACCAGCGAACTCCAGGCAGAAGCCCTGGCACAGCTCGCTGAGGGTGACGAAGCACAGTTCACCGAAGCACAGGTCAACGAAACCTACGAAGCACTGCTGAAGGAAGAAGTCCGCAGCGGAATCCTTGAAGAAGGCATCCGCCCGGACGGTCGCTCTCCAGAGGAGATCCGACCAATCTGGACCCAGGTCGGTTACCTGCCGCGTGCACATGGCTCAGCCATCTTTACACGTGGCCAGACCCAGGCACTCACGGTTGCTGCTCTCGGTAGCGCTGCTGAAGAACAGCGCCTGGATTCCATCACCCCGGCTACCAGCAAGCGATACATCCACCACTACAACTTCCCGCCATACAGCGTCGGTGAAGTTCGCTTCATGCGTGGCGCCAGTCGCCGCGATATCGGGCACGGTGCCCTCGCCGAGCGTGCGCTGATCAACATGATCCCGCCGATCGATGAGTTCCCGTACACCATTCGATTGGTTTCCGAGATTACAGCCTCCAACGGCTCCAGCTCCATGGCCTCCGTCTGCGGTTCCACCATGGCACTCATGGACGCCGGCGTGCCGCTGAAGAAGCCGGTTGCTGGTGTGGCCATGGGCCTCATCACCACTGGTGACGGCGAGAACTACACCGTTCTCACTGATATCCAGGGTATGGAAGACGCTCTTGGTGATATGGACTTCAAGGTTGCAGGAACACCAGATGGTGTCACCGCAATCCAGATGGACATTAAGGTCAAGGGCATCTCCTTCGATATCATGCGCCAGGCACTGAACCAGGCACATGAAGGTCGCAACCACATCCTCGCCAAGATGGCTGAAACCATCGCCGAGCCGCGCACCGAACTGAACAAGTACGCTCCGCAGGTCGTGACCATGAAGATCGACCAGGCGAAGATCGGTAAGGTCATTGGCCCAGGTGGCGCAATGATCCGCGAGATTCAGGAAGAGTCCAACTCCAAGATCAACATCGAGGACGACGGCACCATCTCAATCGCTTCCAGCGATGGCGAAGGCATCGAAAAGGCCAAGGCCAAGATTCGCAGCCTCACCGAGGACATTCCGGAAGTGAAGGTCGAGCGTGGCGAGATCTACAACGGCAAGGTCGTCAGCATCATGCCGTACGGTGCGTTCGTTGAGATTGCCCCGGGCCGCGATGGTCTGGTTCACATCTCCGAGCTCAGCGAAGATCCAGCCGTCCGCACCGAGCGTGTGGAAGATGTGGTCAACATGGGCGACGAGATCACCGTCATGGTGATTGATGTTGCGCCGAACGGTAAGGTCAGCCTCAGCCGACGAGCCGCCCTCACCGGTGAGCTTCCTGAGCCGAAGGCACCACGCCCACGCCGCGATGATCGCGGTGGCGGCGGTGGATTCCGCGGTGGAGACCGTGATCGCGGTCCACGTCGGGACGATCGTGGCCCACGCGAGCGTGGTCCTCGAGATCGCGACGACCGCTACTAGAAATAGCTACACTCCATTCGTGGACCCGGACTACTCGATCTGCGGATCGAGGTCCGGGTCCACGGGCGAATCCTTCACAATCATTGATATGCACCGCAAGAACCCGGACAACTCAACCTCGTTGAGGTCCGGGTTTTCCTTTACAGGGCTTTGTAGATATGACCACCAGAAGCACCATCTATAGTGAAATCGACGATGAACGCGACGCGCAGGATGCGAAGTGGGGAAACCAGCACCACTCCATGCCGGTCTGGAGCGCAATCCTCACTGAAGAATGCGGCGAGGTGGCCGAGGCTGCACTGCGTGTTGCCTTTCACGGCGAGGATGATCACCTCTCGCACTTGCGGGAAGAGCTGATACAGGTCGCCGCGGTTGCTGTGCAGATGATCGAGAAGATCGACAACTCAGACTGGAGTCGGGGCACATAGCCTGGCCGAAAGAGTGACAAGCAAAGAGAAAGCCGCGCCCTGTATGGAGCGCGGCCTTATTCGTATGCGAAACTATATTTGGTGAACCTACGGCACCGGCGTCGCTGCTTCTTCCGTCAGGCGGACAATGTCTTCGGCAGCCTGCGTGGCTATACCCTCAAACCACTGCGTACCTGATTCCGTTCCCAGAATCCAAAAGAAGAATACACAACAGGCGATCACAACCAGCGCGATCATGCCGAGCAGTACCCACAGCCACGTACGTCGTGGACGCTTGCGAGGCGGCCCCAGATCGGACATAGACCACTCATCATCAGCATCGTTACGCAGGCGGTCGCGTTCTATTTCCCAATCCGGCTTGCGATCAGCAAACCCTTCACCGGCAAATGATTCGTTCGTCGTTGGCGGGGGAGGAGGGCTGGCAGGCGCTTCGCCGCCGGTCTCCTCATCATCCACGGAGTATCCACCCCAGTCCCGATCGGATCCCGAGGGACTCGAACTCCCGGGCGTATTCGTACTTGGTGCCCCGGCTTTCACCGGAGCACCACAGTTGGAGCAAAATTTGGCTTCAGGCGCGAGCTCCTGCCCGCAGTTTGAACAATAATGCATTCTCTATCAGTCGTTGATGCGCGGATCGAGTGCGTCGCGGAGACCGTTACCAAGCAGGTTGATGCAGAGTGCGGTCAGGGTGATTGCCAGGCCCGGAATGAACGTAAACGTCCAGCTTCGGCGGAACACTTCCTGGGCATCGTCCAGCATATTACCCCAGCTCGGAGTCGGCATCTGCACACCAAAGCCGAGATAGCTCAGTGTTGCTTCGTAAAGGATCAGGTTTGGCAGCGAAAGCGAGGCCCACACGATTACCAGCGAAACAACATTTGGGAAAATGTGGCGAATGATAATGGTGCTATTACTGGCGCCCGTTACCCGAGCCGCATCCACATAGTCGCGCTGCTTGAGCGAAAGCACCTCACCACGGATCAGTCGGCTCACGCCCGTCCAGCCAAGAATGGCGATGATGAACGAAAGTCCTATGGGTCCTGGAGAGAGCCATACCGAGAAGAGCAGAAGCAAGGTGATGCCGGGGATACACATGAGTGTGTCCACGAACCGCATCAGCAGGTTATCAACTACACCGCCAAAGAATCCGGCTGCTGCACCGACAGTCATGCCGATGAGAAGCGAGAAGATCAGCGCCAGGGTAGCAACCATGAGTGAGATTCTGCCGCCATATGCGAGGCGGATAAGAATGTCACGACCGGCACCGTCCGTGCCTAGCCAGTGCCGGGTAGATTCGCCGGTTATGGCATCGGTGTACGTAGAACCAGGCGGCAGCAATGCTGCGCGCAGGTTGGTTTTCTGATACGACACACCAACCATTTGCTCAATGAGCGGTGCTCCCAATGCGAAGATCACAATGATCGCGAGCACGAACAGCGAGATCACTGCCACGCGATCCTTCTTCAGGCGGCGCCAGGATCGGGTATAGAAACCCGGTGTTTCCTTTAGAGTATCGCGATCAGCAGCACCGAGACTGGTGTACTTCTTCTTCATGTCGCCGGTCGTTTGATCGGTTTTAGCTGCGGTGTTTGCCATGATGGGATTCCTTCCTAACGCCGGCTAGTCGAGACGAACGCGTGGATCGAGCACGCCGTAGAGTATGTCAGCCAGCAGGTTCCCGAAGACTGTGAGCACAGCGTAGAACATCACGCACGCCATTGCTACAGAGTAGTCACTCAGATTCAGTGAATTGACTGTCACCTGGCCCATTCCGCGGTATCCGAAGACGTTTTCAATAATAAGTGATCCACCAAAAATATCCGGGATGCTCAAACCGATCAGGGTTACAAGCGGGAGCATTGCGTTCTTGAACGCGTGTCCCGTAACAACCTTGCGGTACTTGATGCCCTTGGCACTCGCAGTACGGATGTAATCCTGATTAATGGTCTCCAGCATCTGGGCGCGCACGTAGCGTGTCCAGGCAGCCATACTGCCGATAGTCAAGGCAGTAACCGGCATAATCAGGTACTGAATCCGGTCGATAATCTGATCGAACCCGGTATGGTTCGCGCGCAAATCGTGTGTACCAGCCACCGGAAGAGATGGCAGCCCCCAGCGCTGGAACTGAACACCGAAGATGATGATCATCATCATACCCAGCCAGAGTGCAGGCGTGGAGTAAAAGAGGGTTGCAAGAATAGTGGTGAAGCGGTCGAAGAAGGAGTTGCGCTTAACTGCGCCAAGAATTCCGACCGGAATAGCGAATACTGCTGCCAGAATGATTGAAGGAATACTGAGGGCGAGGGTATTCGGAATAGCAGAAGCAATCGTACGAGAAACTGGCTGTGCATTCAGGAAGCTAATTCCAAGGTCGCCCTGAAGTGCATCACCAAGCCATCGAAAGTATCGTTCATACCAGGGGTCATTAAGACCCAGATTTTCTCTAATACGCTCAATATCTGCCGGCGTGATACCTGGACTGAACTCAATTTGCTGGGTTGGGCTACCCGGAACCATGTTCATCAGGGCAAAAACCAGGAAAGAGATTCCAATCAGGAGGGGCACCAGCCCCAAAAGCCGGCGAACAATATACCGCGTCATATTATGAATCCTCTAATCCCCGAAAAAGTATGGAGTTCACGTATGAATCATGCAGGGATACGACGAGAGTGAGATTTCGGCGGGACTTGGGGGCAGCAATTGCTGCCCCCAGAATCTCTCACAATGAGATCACGTAGATCTGTTGTGAATACTAGGCGTCAACCCAGGCGCGGTTCAGCCACCAGAAGGCGCTGTAGCCGTTCGGGAAGAAGTTGTGAACGCGTGGGCTTGCACCCATGATGTTCTGGCGGAAGACGTTGATACCAATGGCAGCATCATCGTTGAGGATGTTGGACTGCTCCTGGAGGATCTCAATTCGCTTCTGCTGATCAACCTCGGTCTTGGATGGCTCAATGAGTGCATCGTAGTCCGGGTTGCTGTATCGCATGCTGTTGAAGCCGTTCGGCGGAGTGGACTGGGTTGCGAACATCGCATCCTGGCCACCGTCGATGCTCCACTGGAAGCCCTGGACACAAACGTGGTAGTTACCGGCGTCGGTGTCATCAAGCAGGCTCTGGAACGGAACGGCCGAGGTGATTGCCTCGATACCGACTTCGCGCCATGCATCCTGCATGTATGGGATCTGTACCGGGTAGGTGGTTGTACCTTCCGAGTACATGATGTCCATCGTGAGCTTCTCGCCATCCTTCTCACGGATGCCGTCGCCATCTTCATCGACCCAGCCAGCTTCCTCGAGGAGGGACATGGCCATTTCCGGATCGTAGTTGTAGATGGTGTTGACGCTCTCCGGATCGAAGGCGATCGAGAGTACCGGCTGCATACCATCAGCCTGGATGGCGTAACCGAAGTACACCATGTCAGCCAGAAGTGTGCGGTCCAGTGCGTAAAGCATTGCCTGGCGAACGCGAACATCAGTGAAGAGTTCGGTCTTGCTGGCATCCTGGTTCTGGTGGTAGTAGTTCATGCTCGTGGTGTCGTATGCCACGATCTGCAGTTCCGGGTTGGACTCTGCAATGATGTCTGCACTGTCGAACCCGATGCCACCGATGTCAGCTCCACCGGTCTGCAGGGAAGCAATCACAGTGTTACCGTCAGCAACGACCTGGAAGATGAAGCGGTCGATGTTCGGAACCTGATCCTGCTGCCAGTAGTCCTCGTTCTTCACGAGGGATACGGTCTCACCGAGCTTCCACTCTTCGAACTTGAACGGGCCGGTGCCAATTACGCGGGACGGATCGGTACCAGTGGAACCGCCGTCGCTCGGCCATTCGCCTGGATCAACATCTGCCCAGATGTGGGCAGCCAGGATACCGAACTGACCAAGAGCTTCAGTCAGGAAGATACCGGACGG
>CAZYDY010000041.1:4927-9973 GCA_964646245.1 uncultured Sphaerobacteraceae bacterium | reverse complement strand
GAGCGACAGCTCGCGCTCTATAAGGAAGACATGCGGAAACAGTTCGCCTTCCATCTAACGCGCGTGGAGAACGTGATTCACCGGATGAATCAGCGGGGCGACGAGTTCTTTGAGGAGACGATCCGGATTGGTCGTGTGTTTGACCTGATGAACTCGGACCGCATCAAGGCAGAGTTTGCCCAGAAGGTGATTGGTGATACCGAGCGCGCTATCGATGAGACGATTGACGAACTTATCGACTGGATGGTTGAACAGGACCTGCGCGTATGGGAAGCGGTGAACGAGTATATCGATCGCCGCCGGTTGAACCAGTATGCCGAAGAGCTGATTGGTGATGTAGGCACGCAGTTCAAATACGATCGACGTTCGATGCTGGAGAGCGTGAGCAAACGGGCACAAGAGGAAGTGGATCGGTACGATGCCGCCCGGCACGCCCATGAACTCAGCCTTGGCGTGCGAAATGCGGTTGCTACGGTGGCCGTGGCTGAAGCCGGTGCGGTAGGACTTGGAGCATTTGTCGTGACAGCAGCCAGCACTGCGGCTGTAGACATCACCGGTATCCTGGCGGCGAGTGTGCTGGCCGGTGTGGGACTCTTCGTGCTGCCGATCAAGCGAAGAAATGCGCGCAAGGATTTCCACGAGCGGAGCTCCGACCTCGAGAAGCGATTGATGGAGGTGATGAATGAGCAATTCGAGAGCGAGCTCAATCGCTCCGTCGCCCGCATAGCCGACGCGATCTCTCCGTATACCCGATTCGTGCGCAGTAGCCAGGACAAGTACGAGGCACTGGAGCGCGAGTTCAAAACAGTGCAAGGGGATCTTCGTAGTATCCGCCACGCAATCGGCGAGTAACGCGGCGTATTTCCGGGCCAAAATTCACTGATTCTACGCCGAATTCGTTGGTTTGCACCTAAACGATGCCGATGCCCCTTGACATTACGCGGAACGGCATATATAGTTACTTACGAAAGGTAACGGGGCGACGGGATGTTCCCAAGCTTCGGCCGAGAACACTTTTATTGCTCCCGTTTGAGGAAAGAGAAGGAACATAAACATGGTTAATCTGAACATTGATGCAAGTCACAGTAACGTCAACTTCGTAGTCCGCCACATGGCATTCGCCAAGGTACGTGGTAGCTTCTCCAAGTTCGAAGGCACAATCGCTTTCGATCCTGAGAACCCGGCCAACAGCAAGGTCAACGTAACCGTTGATGCCAACAGCATTGATACGGCTGACGAGAATCGCGACAATCACCTCCGCTCGAACGACTTCTTCGGTGCCGAGCAGAACCCGCACCTGACGTTCGTCTCCACCGATATTCATCCTGACGGCGACGATTTCCATGTACATGGCGATCTCACCATGAACGGCATCACCAAGCCGGTGGTACTCAAGGCTGAGTTCAACGGCCATGGCGTTAGCCCCATGGGTCCTCAGGTCTACAGCTTCAGCGCTGAAGGCAAAATCAACCGCAAGGACTTCGAAATGAACTGGAACGCAGCCCTCGAAGCTGGTGGATTCCTGGTCTCTGACGAAGTCAAGATCGAAGTCGAAGTCGAAGCCAACCCGGCACAGTAGAAAATTCCCCAATCCCCTTTTTGGTTCGACCCCTGACAACGATGTCAGGGGTCGAGTTTGTTTTCCGCACTTTCCCGTGGACAAGCCACTATTCTGCAGAAAACCGGGACCGGAATGAAGGCGCCTCGGGCTATGCTCGTTCTTTGATGAAGCGCGGTGTGGGCCTGGCAATCAAAGCGTTTTCACCATTAACAGGCACGGGTTGGATAGATCCCATAACTCCGGGAAGACCATTTGCGGACGGAAACCCAGGGAGCCGTAAAATGCGCGGGTGATGGCGTATTCCGGGCTGGGATGAGAATCAGCGAGCGTTTTTACACTGAGCAGGCTGCCACTTGGTAGTTGCTTTTCCAGCGCCGCGATTAGTGAGCGGCCGATTCCTCGCCGATGCTGCGATTTTGCGACCGCCATCCAGCTGATTTCAGTGCTTTCCGCGAAGAGTTGCGCATAGGTAAGATACCCAACCACCGCTCCATCTACCTCGGCGACAAGGCCGGGATGATCGCGCAGGTACTCCTCAGCTTCGGCGAGACCTTCTTCCAAACCAAACCAGTCGGGCAAAGAGCGATTGATATCGATACAGCGTGAGACATCTTCAGGGGTGAGGGGCCGAATAGTAATGGGCATGACGAAACTCCGGATCACTTTCCACTCGGAACTGCAGGATTCGAACGTTTCGTCACACAATCATGGCCCGATTATACGAGAACTGATTCAGGCAAGAACAGCCTGAGCATTGATACTACGAAGAAGCCTGGACGTCGGCTTGCGGGCTCTCTTCGAGCTCCTGCTTGTCGTCCGCCCGATCGTTTTCCAGGGATAATGCCAGGCGGAGAATTCCGAGGATGATGAGGTTGAGCACCAGACCGATCATGGCGAGGAATTGCTCGGTGGCGAACGCGAAGAACTGGCCGAACAGCAGGGCTACCACGGTTGATGCGGCGAACGATTGCAATGCCCGTACCCGACGACGCCGCAGAATCATTACCAAACCGTAGACAGCGAGGAAACCTGTTACGGCCCCGGCTGCGAACGACAACCATTCGAAGACGGAAATACCATCCTCAAGGTCGTACTCACCGGATACAAAGACGCCAAGAACCAACGTGATAATGATTTCCAGCGCCCGAATGACGAATAGTCCAATGACAACCGGGACCAGCCAGCGCTGTCGGACGATTCGCCAGTAGAGTGCTGCCGCCTTATCCCGAACGACCAGGATTCGAGACTGCTCCGACTCCTCAACCAACTCGGCGTTTTCCAGCAGTTCCCTGAGTTTCTCCACCACGTCTGATGAATTGCCGCTGGCTTCCAGGTGCGCCAGCGCTTCTTGCTGCCGCCGTTCGTCCAGCTTTCCGATTGCTTGCCAGGCGACACCCTGCGCGGCCAGGTAGAGGTGATCTGCCTCGGTGGGCTCGCGTTTGTGATCAATGTACCGGGCACCGAAGTACAGAACGATGAACACCGCGTACATGATGGCGGCGGTTGGCTGAAAGAAGTAATCGTTGTCTTTGGTGATGAACTTTCCCAGCTCATCGATGAAGGTTCCGAATCCGATACCACCCACGAGTGCTGCGATTGGTTTCCAGATAGGGCTTGCGAACAGAAGCAAAAACCCAAAGGCAATCACCATTGCCAGCCCACCCCACAGCATATGAGCGATGTGAAGCGTATCGCCACCTACCTGCGGATACCCGGTGAGGTAGAGATAGAGCCGGATAACCAGTACAGTAACTACTGCAGAAACGAGCCAGATTTCAAGTAAAGAAGAGTACTGAGGGTCCCTGATTCGATACGGATTTCCACGTACGTTGTTATTCGTCAGCGCCTTGGACACAGTTCGTTTCTGACTCCTCACGATGCTGGTTCATGTTTTTAGAAGATCTTCTATTAACTATACGCATCGGGGACATGCTTAAGCGGGGTACAATCCGAACCAATCTCAGATTCAACGCACCACAAGGGAGACACTATGCCCAGATTCATTTCCACCATCCTTGTTATTGTGGCAATTCTTATCCCAGCCAATACGAGCGCCCAAAGCGGAGACGCCACCTGGTTGAACAACATGGGAGGACTGGAGAGCGGAATCGGCAGATCGTGGATGGCGCCGATTACGTTTACAGGCATACACACCGTGCAGGAACTCAACGCCGAGGGCACCCCGATATCTGAAACAACCTGGCGTGAGGAGGCATCCTCTACCCCTGTCATCTCGGAAGAGATGCAAACCCAACTGGTGAGCGCGCTAATTTTTGAATACGACACGACGGAGAATGCGGAACACGGGATTGACCTCTTTTACGAGGCGCAGCTTGATCAAATCTCGCGTGATCCGCGGAGCCCGGCGACCAACGAGTTTGACGCCGATGACCTGGGAGATACGGTGTACGGCAGCGAAGGTACTTATGAGGTGGAGAACTTCGATGGTACCGCCGGCGAGTGGGCTGTGGTGTACCTGCTGGTGCAGCAGGATAACCTCGTGTACCAGGTATTCGGCCAGTACCTCCCCGGGAACCACATCGACCTGGCTACGGGCGTTGCCCGGCAAATGATCGAGGCAGACCCAGGTTCGGAAGACCCGATGTATGACATGAACGGGAAATCGACCGGTGGGCTCTGGGAGAAGTTGAACGCAGTTGAGATTGCGATGCCGGAAGAATCTACAGTTGCTGACCTGCAGGTGTATCCACCAGCAGACGATGCTGTGATGGGAGATTCTGTGGTGGTTCCGCAGATTGACCTTGAGAACCTGCAAGCTGTACCTGGATTACAGGGAAGCTGGCACGTGACCTACGCGCCTGATGACTCCGGCGTGATGACGGCGACCCCGAACGTGATTCCTGATGGCGTCTTCAACATTGAGTTATGGGTGATGGAGTTCGACGATCCGACGTTCGCGACGGCGACAGCGATTTCGATGAGCAATTCACTTATGGAACCGCTTGGCATCGTTAGCAGCGAAGGTGGTGGCATTGATACCAGTGGCATCACGATGGTGAACAGCGGCTTTGTACGCGACCGCTCGATTCCGGAGGGTGATGCTGCCACGGTTGTGGTTGCAGACGGATCAACAGTTTACGCCGCCCGGGTATATGCGAATGGCCCGGCACCGACCCCGGTGGCAAGGGACCTGGTGCAAGGCATGATTGCGGCAGAACCGGGTGATGCTGCGGAATCTGTATCCGGGAATGATGCGAGCGGTGGTGTGTGGGATGTGTTCCCACAACCCGGCGATGACCGGCTCCACGGTCTTGAGCCAGTGAGTGTGCGGTTCACTGAACCGAGCCTGGAACCGATGTCGACTCCGGTTGGGTAAATACCTCGCCCGAATTACGTAGTACCAGCGGTTCAATCGAATACGTAATCTCTACGATGTGCATTACACGAGACCTCGGCATGATGTGGATATGCCCGTTTGATGGAAACGGGATGACGAGTACCACTTCAAAGGAGACGTGTTATGC
>CAZYDY010000041.1:0-4827 GCA_964646245.1 uncultured Sphaerobacteraceae bacterium | reverse complement strand
CCCTGATGGTCCTTACAGGACCACATACATATATCGAGAGATGAGAAAGGTCGGAGCCTCGCGCCTCTTACGGGTGTGAGGCTCTGAATTTACGGATTGATTATCGATGAAGTCGACGCTAATATTGTCCAGCCCGCGAGGGCCTTGGCGTTTGGCAGGTTTGATTCTGCCCTGTAATCTGTAGGGAACCAAATCAATACCCCGGACGTCAAAGGTGATGTGGATATGGCACACATCGTGCTTATCCGATTTGAGTACGAATAGGGTATCGAGCGATACCCGGTTATTCAGGAGACGACTTACATGGTACGGAAATTCGCGGCGTTATTCGCGCTGGTTCTCACCCTTGGCCTGGCCGCTGCACCCGTAGCTGCGCAGGACGTGGACACAGATTCTCTCGAAGCAGTAGGTATGCAGGAGGGATTCCTCCGCATGTACCTCGCAGACCCAGCCACTTCTGAGAACCCGGATCTCCTGGGCGTCATGGTAGTTGGCCTTGAGTTTGAGGATGCTGACAGCCTCGATAACGACTTCGAGGACTTTACATGCGGCTTCGCCGGTGGTTTCCTCGGCACTGAAGATGCCCTCGATTGTGATGGCCTTGTAGATGCCGGTTTCGACGTTGCTGATGTTGATGGTATTGGTGACCAGGCAATTGAAGTGACAGGTGAGGCCGACGTAAGTGGCCCAACCCCAACCACCATGCTTGCCCTGCAGGCTGACAATTACCTGTTCATTGTGATTTACCTTGGTGATGACACCCCGGGCGCTGCCGATGATTTCGGTACGTTCCTGGCTGATGCCGAGCCGGTAGACACAGACGTTGAGTTCAGCGACGATGGTACTTCCACTGGTGGCTTCTTCGATATGCTGCCACAGGAAGGTGATCCGGTCATCGAAGGCATGATGCCAATGATGGACAGCGATCTCTTCGGTAGCACCACCAGCACTCCTGAGAGTGGTGGCATGGACGACCTGGAAGATGACATGGAAAGCACTCCAGACAACTAGTCTGATTGCATAGAAGTTGTTCAAGGGTCCGTCAGGAATTCTGGCGGACTCTTGGTTTGAAACACGGGATGAACTTATGAAGAAACTATTGATCACACTTTCGCTTCTGCTTACGCTCAGCTTCGCCTCATCTGGTGTAGCTGCGCAGTCAGACGGCGTCCAGGCTCCTGACCTGGAAGGCATGGAAGCGTCCTACGATATCGAGGGGCTTCAGTCTATCCACGACCGTACCTTCTCAGTCGACATCGAGGCCATGTTGGCTTCGCCGGACGCTGACTTCGAATCCCTTGATATGTCGGTGATGATGAATATGATCACCATCCAGGGCGTTGCCTTTGACAATGACGACAATGCCAAGGCGTACATTGAGGACATGAAGGCTCAGATGGAGCAGGCCGTTGAAGAAGGCGATGCCGCGACCTTTGAAGAGATGGAGATCAGTGATCTCGAGGGATTCGATGTAGACGGACTTCGCGTTGACATGAATATGCCGGATCTTGAAGTTGCTGCTTCCATGATCGTTTTCAATGACGGCAATCATGTGTTCCAGATCATGGTGATGAACGCTGACCTTGAGACCGCGCAGACCAGCGCGGAGGACGTGACCCAGTTTGTTCTTGATGCAGAAGTCGAGAACGAAGAGGTCACCTTCAACGACGATGGATCCTCCACCGGTGGCGTGTTTGACCGCATGCCAACTGCCGACGACGACGTTGTTGGCGATCTTACCGGCGTAATGGATTCTGAAATCTACGTTGGTGACGAGTAAGATCGGGTTCATCCCCAATCGAACCAGGTGATTGAATGCGTAAAGGCTCCTGTCCCAAATTGGGACAGGAGCCTTCTCTTTTCCCCGCAGGCAGCCCAGGGCTTACACGTATACTTGCGGGAGTGCGATTTTGCACCGTGCATCCGAAAGGCCCTGCGTTGTGAAACTCCCGTTGCTCATCGCCTCAATGCTGTTGCTCGTTCTGCCGCAAACAGGCCACGCACAAACTCCCGTAGCTCTGGAGGGTCTGGACGTAATTGCCGAGCGGCAATATGCCACGGATCCACAGGGTACGATTGATGCAGACAGTGGCGGTGTTTTCCTGGCGAGCGTGCGCGTGTACCTCTTTGATTCGCCCGAAAGTGCTGAATCCACCTGGGATACTTTGGTGGCAGCAGAATCCGTTGAAGCGGACCTTCCCGAAGGCGATGACTCCTTTACCTATGAGAAGACAGAGCTTGATGACGTTGGTGATCGTGCCATGGTTTTGAGCCTGAGTGCCGATATCTCCGAGGATGAAACGGGGGCGTTCCGCACCATGATCGTGCAGAAAGAGTCCACGATTGTGACGGTTACTGCCATCGCCAGTTCGGTTGAAGATGCGAAGATCGCCGACGATATCGCCATGGCGATGATCGAGCGAGAACCGGGCGACGGGGAAGCCGAATACGATGGCACAGGTTCTTCCACCGGTGGGGTGTGGGAGATTTTCCTCCCTGAGGATGCAGATGAACTCGGTGACCTGCAGGCCTATGCGGACAAGGAAACACGGCCAGCGTAGATGCAACCGGGTACAATACGAAACGTAAGGATGTTCGCTCGGCGCAGCGAACACGTAGACTCGGGCTGTGCCCGGGTTCTTATTTCCCCGGCGCCTGATCACCTGGATCAAATTCAATAGCCGGGCACGAAAGGTATTATCGAATGACACAAGGCTCGAACGTGACCACCGAGCAGGTGCAGCAGGTGCTCGGGATGGTGAAGGAGCCTGCCACCGGCCGCAACCTGGCCGACCTGCACATGGTGACTGATGTTGCGGTAGAGAACGGCAGCGTTCGGATTAACATCGATTCGCTTACTCCTATCAACACACACAAGCAGAAGCTGGAGCGTGATATTCGCGCCGCGTTGGATACCATTGGTGGTATTGATAATGTGGTGGTTGATATGCGCACCAAGGTCCGGCCGAGTGGCAGCGGTCGCAGTGATGCGCAACCGATTCCCGGTGTGCGCAACGTGGTGGCGGTTGCATCCGGCAAGGGCGGTGTAGGCAAAAGCACCGTGGCCGTAAACCTGGCAGTAAGCCTGGCCAAGGCGGGCGCCAAGGTTGGCCTGTTGGACGCAGACGTGTACGGTCCCAGTGCTCCGTTGATGATGGGCGTGAATGATCGCCCGTTGATGCGTGATAACAAGATCGTTCCACTCCAGGCGCACGGTGTGAAGGTGATGAGCATCGGATTCATCCTGGATCCGGAGAAGGCGCTCATCTGGCGTGGTCCGCTGGTAGCCCAGCTGATCAACCAGTTCCTCAACGATGTTTTGTGGGAAGACCTGGATTACCTGGTGCTGGACCTGCCGCCAGGAACCGGCGATGTGCAGTTGACACTGGTGCAGAAGATTCCGATTTCGGGTGCGATCATCGTCACCACGCCGCAGGAAGTGGCGTTGGCCGACGCGGTGAAGGGCCTGAAGATGTTCCAGGAAGTGAAAACCCCGATCCTGGGCATTGTGGAGAATATGAGCTGGTTCCAGCCGCCGGGGCAAACTGAGAGATATCATATCTTCGGCCAGGGTGGTGGTGAAAAGACCGCAACCGAGAATGAAGTCGAGCTTTTGGCGCAGATTCCGATTGAAATGGAATTACGCGAAGGCGGTGACTCTGGTCAGCCAATGAGCCTGACCGAGCCGAACAGCCTGACCGCGCGCGAGTTCATGAACCTTGGTGAACGTGTAGCGGTTCAGTTGGCCAACCAGGCGCTGGCGAAGCCACGCAAGCCAACGATCATGCTGAAGAGCGTGTAGATGTCGTTACCCGGGGTCGATCCCTGGGCGTACGTCTCGCGAATACGTAAATGTCGTAAAACCCGGCCCAATGGGCCGGGTTTTCTTTTTCGCTGCGTATAAAACGGGGAGCTATCGTCCGAGCAATCCCTGCGGGATTGAGCCCGGGGATAAACCCCAAGCCTACCCCCCCGGAAGCGTTATCCGTTCTTGCGGATGCGGGGATCCATGTAATCGCGCACGGCGTCGCCGAACATGTTGATGCACAGCACGATGACGGCGAGGGCGATGCCGGGATACAAGACGGTCCAGGGGGCGATTTCCATGGCGGAGCGGTTTTCGCTCAACATGGAGCCGAGGCTGGGTGTTGGAGGCACAGCCCCCAAGCCGAGGAAGCTGAGAGCTGCTTCCATGGTGATGGCGCCACTCATACTGAGTGCAAGCTGGACGAGGATCGGTGCGGCGACGTTCGGCAATATGTGTCGGCGCAGGATTCTCGTGGTGTTGGCTCCTCCAGCCTGGGCGGCATGGACATACTCGATGTTCTTCACGGACAGCGTTGACCCTCGCACGATACGCGCAAAGATCGGTGTTTGAACCAGTGAAATCGCCAGCACGATGCTGGTGAATCCGGCACCGATGATGGAGACGATCAGGATCGCGAGCACGATGCTCGGGAAGCTGAAGAGCACATCCATCACGCGCATGGTCCAGTATTCTTGCCAGCCGCCGAGATACCCGGCCACAAGGCCGATAATGGTACCGGCCACAGCGGCACAGATGACAGCCACGACTCCCACCATCAGCGAGATGCGGGTGCCGTAGAGAATGCGGGCGAGGATATCGCGGCCGAACATATCGGTGCCTAACAGGCGTCCCACACCGGGTGCCTTGAGGCGATCGACAGGAGACATGTCCACAGGATCGGCCAGGCCCAGCAGCGGCGAAAGCAATGCCAGCATGAAGAGCACGAGCAGGATGATGCCGGAAAGTGCAGCGACCTTGTTCTTTGAAACGAGGCGTTTGAAGGATTTCGACCTGTTGCT
>CAZYDY010000040.1:0-10036 GCA_964646245.1 uncultured Sphaerobacteraceae bacterium | reverse complement strand
CAGAGCGGACCGTTCGCAGCACCGAAAGCGAATACGCAAACGTGGCGATGAAGATCCCAAGCACCATCTGGTTGCCCGTATCGCCCGTGAAGCTACGCAGGATCCGTGGTGAGAACTGGCTTGAACCCAGCTGCATTGCCACCAACGTAATGGAAAATGCTGTGGTAGCAACCGTAATCATTGTGCCGGAAATAGCGGTGAGCACGCCGCGGGCACCATCAGACCCACCCTGGAACAGCCAGGGCAGCTCAATCCCCTGATCCCGGAACAGGTAAATATCTAGCTGGACGGTGAGCAGGCTCAAGATCAGTGCCGCAATCGTCATCAGGGCGGGACGATACCAGAGGCTGTCCTTGAGGTCGTAAAACGATATCGGAAGTCTTGGTGGCCAAATCATGAGGAATTCACTCCAGTGTGTCCCGGGAACGTTACGACACTTCTTGAATAGCTGACGGTTAATATCGCGGATTTTCTGTATGTTCAGCATACCGTTCATCAGCGTGATGTCATTGCCTGAGGCCAGTTATGACCAGAACATCGTGAGCCAGAGCGCGGGTTCGCTGTAATGTCTTGCTCAACGGGTGCTACAATGTTCGTACAGAAAAGCGTGTGTTTAAGGGAGTTTTCGGCACTATGGCATTTGTACTTCGCAGATACGCAAAAACCGGAGGAGGCAAGGTCCTGGTGGGCCGACGCTTCGCGCCCGTTGCACCCGGTGCACTCCAGAGTCCGCAACAGCCGGGGCAAGTGCCGGATGTGAGCACGGTGCCGGAGCGCGGTGTATTGCCGGTTCCGATTCCGGAAGAAGGCCCTCGCCGCCCTGCTACGCAGTTCAGAACTGCCGAAGAGATTGTCGGGGTTTTCGACGCTACCGGTAAGGATGTGCTGGATCCTGAACGATACGAGCAGTTCCATATATCTCCGCCCAGCTATGAGGAGCAGCGCAAGGCGCTCCCGTGGCTGCGGAAGCCGGTTCGCCCAACTGAGGGGTACGCCCTCAGCGTGAGTGGTTCCCGCCTCAGCGAACAACTGGCTGCCCTGGAAGCCAGCGCGGAATCCGCCGAGGAAAGCGAGTAACACCCGGCCCGGACGAGTTCACCTCGCCGGGCCGCTTTGATTAAGGAGGGCGAGATGCAACCGAACGGCTCCGTACCCACCTTCACACTGGAAGACCTCAGCACAGTCGAGATTCCTGTTTCGATTTACGTGGCGGGATACCAGGCTGATACCAGCAACAGTATTGAGATGAATGCAGAGCCGGGCGAAAGCCCGGTATCGCGCGTGATTCATAAAATGATGGATCAGCCGCTCGATGTCAGCCTGCTGGATCCTCACCCGGCGGGACAAATGGCCAGCGCCTACACAAACTTCATAAACCTCGATACCCACGATCCGCTTTATCGCTACACCATGGGTTTACGCGTGGCTGGTATTGATGAAATGCCGGTTGATGTTGCCGTGGTTGAGGTACCGCCCGGTCAGTTTGTGGCGTTGGAAGTTCCGGGCCCGTTCCACACCACTATCCCCGCTGCATGGACGTGGCTGATTAACCAGTTTGCCGATGGCGCACTCCCCTGGCAGCGCTCCTTTACCGGCGACGTGGAGCTCTACGATTTCGGCCCGGAGGCGGGTGACAGTCGCTGCGTGATTTATGTGGCGATTGAGTCGACATCGTAGGCCTTCCTCTGGCTGGAGAATCACCTACTCAGGCATAACCACCGTAATTCCGAGAGAAAATAAGGGCGATATCCCCATGTTCTGGCGGAGTTAATTGCAGCTTGCACACGGCCACGATAGCCAACATGGCGTAATCCAGCGCGTTTTCGTGGCATCAACGTAGCAACAGGCTAAATAAATGAAGAAGGTACTTCCACATGCAGTATCAGCACCTGTTAGTCGCTATTGTATTCATTATTCTCATGATACTTGCACGAAGGGCTACAAGAGTTAAGAGCGTCCAATACGGTACAATCAGCAATATGACCACGGTGCGAGACGATTTCGCACATCACGGTGTCGAGTTATCGACGCAGCGTGTACCCGGCCACAGCCAGTTTGCAGGGGCGGCATCCAGTGCCAATCTCGAACCGACTGATGACCAGGTGCAACCAGGTTCGAACAGTGTTGATCGGCAGGAAGCGGCGACGTCGCCGAATTCCACTTCTGCCGAATCGTATACGGAAGGACAGGCGCAAGTGGCGTACGATGCAGAAGCCCTTGTCGGGTTCTACCAGAAGATGGTGGAAATCCGTCTGTTCGAGGATGCCTCTACCAAGGCATTCCGGCAGGGCAAAATTGGTGGATATCTCCACGTTTACAGTGGCCAGGAAGCTGTTGCAACCGCTTTCATTGATGCGATGAAGGAAGGTGATATCACCATCACCGCCTATCGTGACCATGCTCACGCTCTCCTCCAGGGTGCTCATCCCAACAACGTTATGGCCGAGCTTTACGGCAAGGGCACCGGCATTGTGAAGGGCAAGGGCGGCAGTATGCACCTCTTCCATACGGAAGGCGGGATGTACGGCGGCTACGGAATTGTGGGAGGACATATCCCCCTCGGTCCGGGTATGGCCTACGGCAAGCGCTACCAGGGTGGCGATGAAGTGGTTCAGCTTTACCTCGGTGATGGCGCTATCCACAATGGCGCCTTCCATGAGGCGGCCAACCTCGCAGGTCTTTGGGGCAAGGATGGCATGTGCCCTACCCTCTTCATCCTCGAAAACAACCAGTACGGTATGGGTACCTCTGTTGAGCGCGCCACTGCCATGACCGATCTCGGCAA
Source organism: uncultured Sphaerobacteraceae bacterium (assembly GCA_964646245.1). Lineage (GTDB taxonomy): Bacteria > Chloroflexota > Chloroflexia > Thermomicrobiales > UBA6265 > UBA6265. The sequence continues at coordinate 7,251 of CAZYDY010000040.1, read as the reverse complement.
GAAGTTCGAGAGCTATGGCATTGAGTGGGAACGCGTGGATGGTATGGATATCCAGGCTGTGCTTGCGGTTGCTTCGAAGGCGCAGGAGCGCGTGCGCGAAACCGGTAAGCCGTACGCCATTGAGGCGTTCAGCTACCGCATTGTGCCGCACGGCGCGGCCGACTTCCTGGAGCAGTATCGCTCCAAGGAAGAGGTCGCCAAGTGGCGCGAGAAGGATCCGATTCCGTTGCTCCATGGCCAACTGATTGAGATGGGTATTGAGGAAGACCGGCTCAACAAAATCCGCGAAGAGGCCAAGGCCATCGCCGATGAGGCCGTGAAGTTCGCAGAAGAAAGCCCGGATCCAGATCTCTCTGAACTGTTGACCGATGTCTATGCCGATGACACCTACATCGAGCCGGCGGGCTAAACGCCTGGTATTCCCACAGCCGGCCCAATGCCGTGCTGCTGTTAGAAAGGATTTCAGCACATGCCCGTCATGACGTATCGCGATGCACTTCGCAGTGCGATGGCTGAAGAGATGGAGCGCGATGAATCCGTCGTGCTGCTAGGTGAAGATATTGGCCTTTACGGCGGTACCCACCTGGTGACCAATGGTCTCATCGATCAATTCGGCCCCAAACGCGTAATAGATACCCCTATCGCCGAGGGTGGATTCACCGGCGCTGCCATCGGTATGGCAATGGCCGGCCTTCGGCCGATTGTTGAGATGATGACCTGGAACTTCTCGTTCCTCGCGGCCGACCAGATTATTCAAACGGCTGCCAAGCTGCATTACTTCAGCGGTGGCCAGGTAAATGTTCCCCTGGTTATTCGCGGCCCTAACGGCGGTGGTGTTCAGCTCAGTTCCCAGCACACCCACAGCCTGGAAGGCTTTTATGGCCATTTCCCGGGACTCAAGGTCGTCAGCCCGGCAACCCCGGCTGATGTAAAGGGAATGATGCTGGAGGCGATTCGCGATCCCAACCCGGTCATCTTCCTCGAAGCTGGTGCGCTCTATGGCACCAAGGGCGAGGTGCCGGAAGGCGATGAACCGGTGGAATTCGGTAAGGCACGTGTAGCGCGTGAAGGTACCGATGTCACCCTTATCGCATACGGTCGCCAGGTGCCGCTGCTGCTGAAGGTAGCCGACAAGCTGGCCGAGCAGGATATCGATGCCGAGGTAATCGACCTTCGTTCGATCCGTCCGCTCGATAAGGACACCTTCGTTGAATCCGTGAAGAAGACCAACCGTGCAGTGGTTGTGCAGGAACAGTGGCGCTATTTCAGTGTGGCGTCCGAAGTTTGCGCAGTGCTGCAGCACGAAGCCTTTGATTACCTGGATGCGCCAGTTGAGCGCGTATCCGGTGCTGAGGTACCTGCCCCGTACGCCCGCAACCTGGAAATCGCCGGATTCCCGACCATTGATCATGTGGTAAGCGCTGCTCGCCGCGTGCTCTACCTGGAGAAATAATCGCCATGGCTGAAGTAATCATGCCGAAAATGGGCGACGCAATGGAGGAAGGCACCCTTATTACCTGGCTGAAGGCCGTAGGTGATGAGGTTGCCGAAGGCGACGCCCTCGCGGAAATTGAAACCGACAAGATCACAATGGAGATGGAAGCACAGGATAGCGGCTTCCTCACCAACATCTTTGTGGATGAGGGCGCGGTGGTGCCGATCGGTGAAGTAGTAGCCACCATTGGAGCCGAGGACGAAGTTGGCAAGGGCGAGAAGCCGGCAGCCAAATCGCCTGAAGAGGCCGAAGCTGTTGGCGAAGGCTCTGTCGACGACGACACCCGTGCCGAGCTCGAAGCCGCCGCGGACGATGATTCTTCCGACGAGAAGGCTGAGTCTGCTGACGCTCCTGCCGCCGCAGGTGAGACGGTGGAACGCAACGAGCGTTACCGCGCCAGCCCGCTGGTGAAGCGCCTGGCTGAGGAAGCCGGCCTGGATCTCGCACTCGTATCCGGCTCCGGCCCGGATGGCCGCATTGTGAAGCGCGATATCCAGCCATACCTGGATGGCGACAAGCCAATGCCGCAGGCCGCTGGCGAAGCCAAGGCTGCCGATAGCGCAGCTGCACCGGCCGGTCGCCCGGTACAACCGAGCTACCCGATTACCGGTGAAAAGGTGGATATGCCGGGCATCAAGCGTGTCACCGGCGAGCGCATGGCCGAGAGCAAGGCGTTTATTCCGCATTACTACGTCAGTGCCAGTATCGATATGGGTGCTGCGCTCGGGTTCCGCAAGGATATCAATGCCCAGCTCGAAGAGGCCGGTATCCGCGTGAGCGTGAACGATCTCATCGTCAAGGCTGCCGCGCTGGCCCTGGTGGAGCATCCGAACGTCAACCGCAGCTTTGTGGATGGCGATCTGTACCAGCAGGATTCGATTGATATCAACATTGCCATTGCCCTGAATGGTGGCCTCATCGCCCCGTTCATCCCTGGCGCCGACCAGAAGAGCCTTGGCACGATCAGCAAGATGTCCAAGGATCTCGGCAAGCGTGCCCGCGAGGGTGGCCTGAAGATGGAGGAGTACCAGGGCGGTACCTTCACCATCACCAACCTGGGGATGTTCGATGTCAGCGAGTTCATCGCCGTCATCAACCCGCCGCAGGTCGCGATCCTGGCTGTTGGTTCCGTTTCTGAGGAGCCAGTGGTGAAGGATGGCGAGATCACCATCGGTCATCGCATGACCATCACACTCGCTGCCGATCACCGCGCGCTGGATGGCGCCGAAGTGGCGCAGTTCCTCCAGTCGGTACGCAAGTACCTGGAGAACCCGATGCTGCTGGCTGTCGGATAAGCGAATATCGAGACGTAATTGACATTTGCCCCGGATCACATGATCCGGGGCAAATGTGGTTTTCGGTGAGTCTTATTCCACCCCAGTGGAATAACGCGGCCGTGTGGATGACCTTATTCCATTTTATGGGTCGAAACTGGAATAAGAATGCAATGCGGCACGACGTGACAGCTTGGTGAGGCGACGGGCGGTATCATTAGGATTGTCGTCGTCGGAGCAAGCCCGACACTCGAAGAGTTAAGGAACACTGCGCTACATGACCGGATTCGAATGGTTTTTGCTGATTATTGTCGTGATCGTTGTGCCGCTGATCATCGCTGGTGCGGTGACAATATGGTCCATTGATCAGGCGAACAAGCGAAAACGTGCCAATCGTAAGGACGCGCAGATCGGCGTGAAGCGCAAGGCTGCGCTCAGCCCGGAAGAGGTTGAGGCGCACAAGGCCGCTCGCGCTGCCAAACAGGCGGAAGCCGAAGCCGAGGCTGCGAGCAATCCTTCCGCGGAGTCCGCTTCATAGCTCCAGGTAACCTTGGCATCTTTCCCAGGAACCTCACATTCGAGAATAGCTAAGCAGTCGCCGCTGATTCTGGATACGTCTCCCCCAACATCGCCAGGCGCCACGCCAGTGAGTCAAACGACTTTTTGATCTCATTCTGCGAACCATCAAGATCGATGGATAGCTCGTGGATCGTGATATCGCTGCCCATGACCACCAGCCTGCTATCGACATCCGATTCATGCCGTGGATAGATAATTACGCCGTGTTTGAGGCCAAGCACTGTGCAATAGGTGATCAGCTGGTAGTAATCAGTTGGTGTGCCGTCCGCACCTGAACGGCGTTTGTACTTGGTGTCGGCTACCAGCGCGACTTCGCCGCGTGTTTCCAAAACGAGATCCGGATTGATCGTGTTCGAGCGATCGTGAAACAGCGGAAAGCTCCGCTGCCTGCTGAGTTGCATTTGGGTATGGACACGTTGGATTGCGGCATCCAGCCTGATAGCAACAAAGCTTTCAAACAGCTTGTTCATATCCATCAGGAAACCGTTGAACCCCGATGTGCCTACGCCTTCGCTAAGCGAGAAACCATCCAGGAAGAGCCGGCAGAAGCGATGGATTGGTCGGTAATGATCCGACTGCCGGGAGTAATGGAACCGGCTGATATCGGAGGCTCTCATATGCGTGCGGCTGATATCCTCCATCTGCCGATCCAGTGCGATCAGGCGATCTGTGAGCCGGGTGGAAAATCCCCAGCGGGCCAGCGTGTGTACAACCTGGCGAATGACCTGATTCTCGGGGATGTCCCAGGAATACTCGGTGAATCGACAGTAGGTGCGGTGCCGCAAGATCACATTGCGATTGAGATCTTCCCGGAAATCGATGCGGCCACGAATAGCCGTGAGGTTATCTTCCTGCTCGATATAGGTTCGATAAAGTCCACGATCAATGAGGTGTTCCACCTGCTCAACAAAGGAGCGGGCAATGGGTTCGAGGATGTCATCAAATGTGCGAATCGGCACATCCTGATCAAGGCGCTCGAACCGCACGCCTTCCAGCCGCTCTACTTCGGCAATCATCCACATCACGTTGTACAAATCCACTTTCGGGAGCAAATCCAGCGTAACGCCGGAGGGCATCCTGGCCACGCCCACGTATTGTTGTGGATTCAATACCACCGTACCCGGCGTGATGGTTGGCGTTACGTTGATGCGGCCCCGGGTATCGGTGAGGAACATTGCCTGGTCTGCCGCGGCCAGTTGAACCTCCCGATCCGTGTATTCGGTGAGGCTGATACGATCGCTCACTCTGATACCTCTGCAGATGCTTCCTGAATCAGTCGTTCAGTTGTCTCCCCGGTTTCCTCGGCAATGGGTTGCACGATGCGGATCAATCGTTGCAATTCATACGATTGCAGCAGCTCATCACGGTCACGATGGTGGTAGAGGTATTCGCGGATCAGCGGAATTACTGCGTACTTCCATACCTGTTTACGGAAATCTTCGTTGCCGATGTTGGGATCCATGAAGTAGCTGTGTCCGACCTGGAGATCATCCGTATCCAGATGGGACCGCAGTTGGGCATTCAGCTCGATGAACGTATGAAGGATGCGGTGTCGCTGATCGGATCCCAGGTTCTGGGTATCCAGCCATCGACCAAGGACTTTCGCCTCACCATTCTCCACAGAGAGGAATCGCACAAAGTAGAAGCGTCGGCGCAGGGCGTAATCGATCTGCGAGAGAGATCTGTCTGCGCTGTTCATGGTGCCGATGATGTAGAGATTTGGTGGGATAGACAGTTCCTGCTGGCTATACGGGAGCGTGGCAGTCTCATCACGGTATTCGAGTAGCAGCATGAGCTCACCGAGGATACGGGAAACATTGCCGCGGTTGATCTCATCGATGATCAGAACATATGGATTATCCGGATCGCTGGCTGCCCTTGTGGCGAACTGCCGGAAGATGCCGGGTTTTACGTTGTAGTGAAGCTGGCCGTCTACCGTTTCTGGTCGGATACCTTCAACAAAGTCCTCGTAGCTATAGCTTTGATGGAACTGAACCAGTTCGACTCGCTCATTGCGCTTGTCTGTCAGCGATTGCCCGGTGACATAGCGGGCGAACTTCTGGGCGACAAACGTCTTGCCGCTGCCTGGCGGTCCCTCGAAGATCAGTTGCTTTTTGGATTTCAGCAGGGACTCGATATCCAGGAGGTGGGTCTCGTCGAGGAAGGTCTCCGCCGCGAGGTCGGTGATGGTGGGTGCTGTGAAAGTGATGGGTTCTTCAACTGCACTGTGTGGTTCAAGGTCTGAGCCGACCAGGACTTGATCCCCGTTCCAATAAGGAGACACATCATGATCGTAGAAATCGAAGTCGACAGTAAAGTACCGTCCCGCCAAATGTGCACGGATTTCTCGTATTTGGGCGTCAATATCGTCTGATGCAAATGTAAGATCTTCCAGTTGAAGCGAAAAGCTGTCGACGATTTGAACTTTGTGTGATCGGCTCGCAATTCGCTCAAAGCGCTCTGGTTCCAAGAGATGCATGACGATATTTCTGGCAGGAACAGTTGACTTTGAGAACTTGTAATCGCTCTTTGCCAAACTCGTTGCTTGATCTGCAGCGAACTGAATGTTCGAATCGTTGGACTTTGTAAGGCACATCACGAACAGGGGTACGTAGGCGATCTGGTGGGAGATTGCGGCCGTAAACGCCGTACCCGGCGAGCCGATTCCGAGATCGAATGCGGTTTGTACTTGATGGAGTGTTTGTTCGTCAGCAGGTTGCTCTATCCAATCGAGGATTAAGTTCAGGGAGTTGGTCTTTGTTATCCCTCGATAATCATCGACTGAAGCAAATTGCATGATAAACGCATATGAGTCAGCCAATAGCATTGCCGTCTCAGCTGACGATCCTTGTGTTTGAAGGCGGAAAGTTTCCAACCAACCTTGGCCTTTTGTAGCGCTGTTCTCGATGAAGTCTGATAGGAATCGATCAATTGTATCCTCGGTCCAGACTTGGTGATCTGGCCAAAGCAGTGAACGTCCTTGGTCAATCACTCGCTCTCTGAACAGTTGAGCGACTTCATAAACAGGTGCTTTTTCTGAAATGAAGTGGGAGTAAGAAGCATCACCGTCGGAAATAGTCAACGTTTCTGTCTTGATCTGCCTCTTCACTTTAGGGTCATGGGGATTCCAGTCCTGAAGTAGCTCAAGGTCAAAGAAGTCGAAATGGGTATCACTTGAGCTATCCGTTAAGGCATCTCGCAAATAGTTGAGCGCTTCAAAGTCGTTAGCATATTCCCTTCCCTCCAACTCTCTTGAGTAGTGTTGGAGGATGCGCTCTCGACTTCTCTTTCCCGCGACCCCAGCGATTTGATCAGGGTACATCACATGGAGCAAACCCCAAATGTGCAGAATCCAGTACATTTCATCTGCTTCAAATGCATCTTCAATGTTCTGAACAACGGTTGACATTGGTGCGAAAGCAAGATCATTGACAATGATCACCTGTAGCCCTTGCAAAACACTCATAAATTGTTTCTGCCAGGAATCTGGATACCCCTTCTCTGAACCTGGGAACGGAACTGCGGTCTGATCCATCAGGCGGGCGTACGTTTCTTCGTCTGGCGAAGCGATAGTTCCAGCGTCAAGAAAGGTTCGGAGTTTCGGTTCCTGCGTTGATCTCAAAATCTGCGTGAACAAGAGGACCGAAGCCATGATGTCGGTCCCGATCATCAGATATTCATCCGAGTGATCGGCGAGTAGTTGGGCTGGTCGAGTGTACTCATTCAGACCTTGTTCCCAGCTTTCAACGAGTAATGCATGCACGCCTATCACATTTTCCGCCGACCAAATCTCCTGATCCGGCCAGAGGAATGACCTCCCCTGTTCAATCACACGTTCACGAAATACCGCCGCGAGATCATAGACCTTGTGCGCATCGGGGAAATTGCTCATACCACGTTCAC
>CAZYDY010000039.1:0-10057 GCA_964646245.1 uncultured Sphaerobacteraceae bacterium | reverse complement strand
GGAATGGCTTCGACTTGTGTTGAGCCAGGGGTATTTTCCTGAGAGTCACTATGCTGCTCCTTCCGCCGAAGCGATTCGTCGGGAGGTCGAGCTGACCCTTGCACTCGGTTTCAACGGTGCGCGCACTCACCAGAAGGCAGAGGATCCGCGCTATCTCTATTGGGCAGACAAGTTGGGACTTCTGGTATGGGGCGAAATCGGTGCCGCAAACACCTGGAGTGACCGGGCTATCGCGGATCTCGGTAACGAATGGCGAGAGCTCGTTCGTCGGGATCTAAACCACCCCTCGATCATCGCCTGGGTACCGTTCAATGAAAGCTGGGGCATTCAGGACGTAGCTTCCCAGCCAAGACAACAGGAGGCAGTGCGGTCGCTTTACGCACTCACAAACTCTTTGGACGGCACTCGCCCGGTAATTGGGAACGATGGCTGGGAGCACGTCAGCACTGACGTGTTCTCCTTGCATGACTACAACTGGAATGGCGAAGAGCTGCAGTCCCGCTATTCATCTGGCAAATCGAATGAGCAAATAGCAAGCGGCTATTCGGTCGCCGGCAAGATCGCGGTCGCTTCGATAGAGAAGCCACTGAATGACCTGCCAATCATGATCACCGAATACGGTGGCGTTTCGTTCGCGCCCTCCGATGATGAATCGTGGTACGGATATGGCAAAGTAGCCACCGAAAAGGAGTTCGAGGAGAAATATCGCGAGCTCACTTCTGCGTTACATGCCAGCGATGAACTCGTTGGTATTTGCTACACGCAATTGACAGACACCGGGCAGGAAACAAATGGCTTGCTGACAGAGAATCGAGAACCGAAAATCGATTTGGAGATCCTGAGCAGCATTACCCGTGGAGACAAGTCTTAACGCCATGTCCAAGCTGAACATCGCCGTCATTTCAGATATTCATGGGTACTCTTTGGCACTCGATCGAGTGTTTGATGATATTGCCCAACACGACATCGAACATATTATCGTGGCCGGTGATCTTGTGGAGAGCGGTCCCGACCCGATGGGCGTTCTGGAACGCCTGACCAGTCGCAACCTGATGGTGATTCAGGGAAACACAGATTACGACATTGCCAAGCGGGTGAGAGATTCGAAACTTGCATCCTGGACCGAACGACAAATTGGCAAACAGGGGCGACAGTATCTGCTCGACCTACCTTTTGAACATCGGGTCACACCACCAGGTGCCGACTCTCCATGGCAGGATCTGCTGGTCGTCCACGCGAACCCCTACGATTTCAACAACGCAATCCCACCGGATGCCGAGCAGGACGATTTGGATTATCTCATTGGAAAGACCAGGGCGGGTATGCTCGCTTTTGGGCATATTCACATCGCGTACATCAGGGAGCTACCGGCTATGACGTTGGTTGATGTGTCCGCCGTGGGCAACCCCAAGGATGGTGACCTCCGCAGTAAATGGGGGCATCTCACCTGGGATTCGGAAACTCTCTCATGGTCGGCCGAACTGCGCTATGTAGAATATCCACTCGAAGAAACCGAGGCGCAAATCCTTGCCAGCGGAATTCCAAAGCCCGAGAAGCGCATCGCCAGACTCAAGAAGGCCAGCTACTAATGGCGACGTCATTGAAGGTTTCAGCGGTTGATCTCGGCACAAACACCTTGAAAGCCACTCACGCGACCCGATTGGGAAGCGGTGAACTCGTCGACATGGAGCACGCGTCCGACACGGTCCGGCTCGGGTTCGGAATCGAGAAGACCGGTCGTATCGAGAATCACCGCGTCGATGAATGTATGCGGTTTCTTAAAGAACAGGAAGAAATCGGGCGCGAGTACGGGTCAAGGGCTTTCATTGGTGTTGCCACCGAAGCGCTCCGTATCGCAGAAAATGGTTCAGATCTCATCAATCGCATCCATACCGAGACTGACTGGCAGATTGAAATTATTACCGGGGACCGCGAAGCCGAGTTGACTTACCTTGGTCTCTCGGACCAGGTTCCGAATGGAGTCGATTGCGCCATTGTCGATATCGGTGGGGGCAGTACCGAAATTGTGGTGATTTGCGACGGCCAGGTAAGGCTGCAACAGTCACTCGCGGTCGGTTCGGGGAGGCTCGCCGATCGCTTTTTCGAGAATGATCCTCCAGGCGAAGTCGCTGTCGACCATGCAATCACAGCCGCCCGTGAAAGTATCGATGAGTTACTGACGGACGATGTAAATGTCGGCTTCTTGATGCTGGCAGGTGGATCCGGACTGTTCATGAATCAGTTGATCCAGCAGCTTTGGGGAGATCCTCCATTCGACTCCGATATGTTACGCGATCTTGGTGCGCACCTCGCGCAGGTAAATGCACAAGATACGGTAAAGAGAATCGGTATTCCGCTAGCTCGTGCGCAAATCCTGCCAGCGAGCGTTGCTGTCGGTATTGCGGTGATGGAACGTTTCGGATGTGTAGAAGCAGTTGGTGTCCCTTCGGGTATCAGGATGGGATTGATTCGCGACTGCGACGCTTAACCAATCAACCGGCGGAGTTGTGCTCCGCCGGTTGAACTCTGATTGATAGCGATCTGATTTAGGACTTTTTGTCTCCGTCAACAGCATCTTTCACACGGTCGAAAAGTCCCTTGGCTTTGTCCACCAGGCCCTCGTCACCATGCCCGGAATCTTCGGCGCGTGCCCGCAGGTCGTCAGCGGCGTCGTTCATCCGTGCTTGAAGATCTTCCTCTGTTCGTTCTGACCCGGCCCGCGCGGCATCTATTGAGCCCTGGAGGTCATCCTTGGTGCGGTGAGCGTCACCTTCCAGGTCCGCCTGAGCGGATTCTGCTTCCCTCTGGGTGCCGCTGTATGCACCGTCCCAGTCGCGCTTGGCCGACTCTTTGGCTTCGTTGATAACAGCCTGAGCCTCGTCTACCTGTGCCTCTGCTGGTTGCTTGCTGTCCTTTATCGTATCTGCGGCATTGTTCCTGGCGTCATCGGTTCTATTCTGCAGGTCGTCCATTGCGATAGCTCCTTTTCATCCAGGGGAGCATCAAAACCCCCTCTACGGCAGGTTCGATGCATGTTTTATGCCATCGTGAGAGGCATTTCTGTCTAGTCCTCGTGTTCGTCCGGCTCATTGTCATTGCCATGATGACTATGATCTTCAGAATCCTCTGGGCCGTTCTCATGCTCGTGCGGGGCGGGTGGATTGGACCAATCCGCGTCGAATACAGTGTCCCAACTCCACATCTCACCGCCATGTTTCAGGTGTGCGCCGTGGGCGGTATCTTCGCTGTCAAACGCGGCTACACACCAGCGCATAGGGCTATAGCAGAACTCTTCGGATTGCACGAACCACGAATCCTCTGCGTTCATCCATTCTTCTGAATCATGGTTCGGCACCCACATGACCTGAAAATCGCCAGGCCGTGTTTGGTGATACTTCAGGAATTCACCGATGTCATCGAACAGTAGCCAATCTTCTGAATCAGTTGGTAACGTCGCCACAGTGAAGCGTGGGTCTACCACCGGCATACCCATCTCAGCCATGTCTACGCCGTAGTTGATTTCAGGCGGATCAAGGTTGTCATCGTCGCCACCACATGCGCTGAGTACGAGCATTGCCGCAAACGAGATACTTGCCAAACGGATCAGCTTCATTGCAGTTCTTTCCTCCGCGCAAGCACATACGCCAGCGCCATTCCCCCGACGAGCCAGGCCGTCATTACCGAGACCAATACAAGAGTTGTTGCATCACCCATGGTGTCGCGTGCTACAAGACCTGCCGGACCGAGGAGTTCCAGCGAACCGCGGATCTGCATAATTGCACCGATGCGGAACGCTTCGAGCGGGTTGATGATCGTGAGACCGAGCAAGAGTTCTGGAGAGATTCCCACAACAACCGACGTTCCCATTAGGCCGAGATCACCGATAAGAACGAGCAAAATCCACATAACCACGCCAATTCCAAGCGCCGTGACGGTCTTGTCCGATCGTGCAGAGATCAGGAATCCGAGAGCGAGTGTCGACCAGGCAAGAAGCAATGTGAGTGGGAGAAGCCTGAGGAAGAGCTCTACACCGCTCCCTCCGCTCCAGGAAACAATCGCGAGAGACGAAAGTGAGAATCCGATAACTACCGCTCCACCGATTGCGATAGCAAGCCCAAGGAACTTGGCGAGAAAGATCTCGGCAAGACTCACTGGCTGGGCCATCAGGTAAGCGAGGGTCCCCTGCTCCCGTTCGGCGGAAAGTGCCTGTGCCCCGAGGGTCAGGCCCATCAGCGGAGCCAGGAAGAGCACCAGATTGATAAGTCCGGCGGCTGTTCTGCCAAAGCCGCTAATACCGGTGTATCCGGCACTGTTCACGATCATCAACGCCAGGCCAAGGCATAGCACAACAAACGCGACTGAATAGACCAGGAACCATTTGTTTCGAAACGCGTCCAGCAATTCTCGCTGGGTAAGCGTTATGACAGATTTCAAGTTCATTCCTCTTCCTCCACATCGAAGTTGATCGGCGCTACGCCTTGCTGGGTGAGCGCAGAAAAGACGTCCATCTTCGCTTTATCCTGCACGGAGACCAGGAGATGGCTGCTATTGACATACGGGACGAAACCGACCTTCCGAAGTGATTCGGCAGCGACCTGCATCTGCTCCGCACCGATCTCTATGCGGATGCTTACCTGGTCCAGGTCCGGCGCGAGTGACTTCACTGTGTCATGCTCCACCACCTGGCCCTGCTCCAGGTTCACCACTGTGTCAGCAAGCGCGCGTACCTCGCTCCAGCGGTGGGAGGTGAAGATGATGGTTCTCCCCTCCTGCTTGAGCTCGTTCAGCATTCCGATCAGTTCTTTTTGGGTGGCGGCATCCAGGTTCGCCGTGGGTTCGTCAAGCACCAGCAAGTGCGGATCCCCGAGGAGAGCCAACGTAAGGGCCAACTTCTGGCGCATTCCACCGGAGAGGCTTCGTACCGGCTTGCGATGGGTGTGATCCAGATTGAATCGCTTCAACAGGTTCAATCCTTCAGTTGCGGTCACTCCGCGCAACCGCGTGATCAGTAAAACCATTTCACCCACGGGAAGGTCGAAGAATGGCATTACCTGTGGAACGTAGCCAATGCGCTTGCGAACTTCTTTGCCATGCTTCTTGCTCGATATGCCTTCTACGGTGACTTCACCCTTGAAGTTCGTGACACCAAGCATGCAGCGGATAAGTGTCGTTTTCCCGGCTCCGTTGGAGCCCCAGAGGGCTACAGATTCACCTGCCCGGACGTCAAAAGAGACGTCATCCAATGCAGTAAAACTGCCGAACTTCTTGGTCACGTTTTGGAATGAGATAAGCGGGCTGATTTCTGAATTGTTCATGAGACCTCCGGGAGCTCGGCCGCAGCGCGCGACGGACGGGTAGCCCACCACATGCTGGCTGCAACTCCGAGGATGAGCGTGACTGAGATTGCGCCAGTCCTGACAGCTGAGACGTCACCATGGACGTTCGGCGCATTGGTAGGCACCATAGGTTCTACGAGTGGACTGACGTCTTCCAACACGGCGTTTGTTTCAAACAGGGGCACTGCTTGCGATGCGAAATCGATCGACGTTTCGGCCATGCTGAATCGGAACAACTGGAGCTCCGGATGTGAGCGACGCAATTGTTCGGACATTGCAGCGCTGCGATATGGCACATCGCCTATACCGTTGCCGTCTGCATCGTAGCCGGCGTAATCGCTCCAGTAATTCCCGACACCGTCCTGGTTCCAGATGTTGCCCTCGCTGAGCTCTCCACCGCCCAGGACGGTGACCTGTTCCAGGTTCTCAACAAAGCTGTTCTCGTAGTAGATGTTTGCGCGTGCAGAGGGCAATACGCCGACACCGATATCGTTGTAGGCAATGAGGTTGTTTCGGAAAATACCGAACGCATTCATTGAAAACGGTGAGTTGTCGTTGAAGATTCCGATACGGTTGTCGTAGATGACATTGCCGATCACGTCGACGCCGTCAACTTCCTTGAGGCCCAGTCCATGACCGGATGGACCGCGGCTGTTTTGCATGAGGTTGTCTTTCACCGTGAATCGTTTGCCGTACATGATGTAGATGCCCACCGAGTTATCCACAAGTGAGTTTCGGGAAGCGAAGCCGTCATCACTATTCATGAAGTGAAACCCGTACCGACTATCCGTCACCAGGTTGTCATGAACGTCGCATTCGTTGGAATACCAAACCAGGAGGTCTCGGGAGCGAGTGACATGATTGTTGTGAATCGAAACGCGTTGGCTGTACCAGACCTTAATCCCGTCACCTCGCAGGCCTTCTGAGATTCCTGCATGGCCGCGGACGTAGTTTCCAGCTATGACGCTATCGTGTCCGGTGGCACCGTTCACTCCGAAAAGTACTTCTGTGAGGCGGTTATTGAGGATGCGGTTGCGTTCACCCTCAAAGTAGATTCCCGAATCCTCGTGATCGAAGGAGCGACCGGTGTTGCGGATATCAAAGCCCTCGATAGATACATCGTCCGACTCAATCACAATACCGCTGCCTTCCGACTGGACATCGATCAATGGCCAGTCCAGACCGACAAGCCGTAAGGGTTGATTGATGATGAGAGGAGGCCACTGACCGCCTTCCACCACGATTACGGCGCCCATCGGGGCGGAATCGATCGTGGCCTGGAGGTCAGACGTTTCGCATTCCTCACAAACGCGAATCGCATCCTCCGGGATCGGATCCGCTTCAACACCAAAGAGGAGAATGTCCTCCTGGGTCGCCGCAGCGGCATCATGGGAAGTTGCCGTTGGCAGCACATATACCGCCATCAGAACGATCGCGAGCGTAAGCGAAAGCGCTGCCAGTAACCGGTGCTTCATTTGGCTTCCGGCTTTCTGCTGAGGTGCAAAACTATCGCTATCAGACAAATAACGCCTGCGGCAACAGCCATGTACCAACCAAACTGGAAATAGGCCTGCGTGCTGAACTGCATGATCTCGCCGGTTCCCCACACAGTCGGTGTAAATGGCGGCAGGGTGATAGCGGCCATCGGGTCCAGGTTTTGGCCCGCATGTCGCAGCCAAAAGAACAAGTCAGCCAGATAAACCCACGGGAATACAATGATAGGAACCAGGAGAAGAGGAGCCCACCGCTTCCTGTTCATAAGAACGACAGCGGCGATAGCCATGATGGTGAAAATAATGATCGCCGGAATGGCCATCATCATCTCTACCTTGGCCGCTTCTCCCAACTCCATCATGCCGATGTAATGGTTCAGCCCGTCTACTTCCCGGATGTCGTTAAAGGGGGTCTTGGGACTATCCTGGATCTCATACGATGTTGCCTGAATAAAAAGTCCACCAGGGAACTGTGGGGCGTTCAAACGAAGCTCCCACCAGAGAAAGAAATGGGAGACAACAAAGATTGCGGTGCCCAGAAGAACCAGTATTTGTGTTTTTGATAGCGTGAACGATTTCGCCTTAACGTCACCTTTGACTGTGGCTTTTTCACCTGTGGTATCTGTGGAAGCAAACTCAGAAGAATCAAGAACTTTGGACATTACAACAGGCTTTCTAGGCAGCAACCGATATACTGGATTCGCTACGGATGGGACGAGCGGTGTGGAGGAGGTTGGGGAGAGGCGGATGCCTCTCCCCTCTTCCGTGGATGCTAGGATCCAGCCGGCTTCACGAGGAAGTAACCAGCCATTTCGATGTGCAGCGCCGAGCAGAACTCGGTGCAGTAGTACGGGTACACACCCGGTGTATCAGCAACGAACTTAATGGTTTCAGTTTCGCCTGCCTCAAGGCTGAGACTGACATCCTGGCCACCGATCACGAATCCGTGCGTTGCATCCTTCGCGTTCTCGATGTTCGTGATGTACATCGTGACGTTTTGGCCTTCCTCGACCTCGATGATGTCCGGGGAGATGTGACTGCGCATCATCGTCATGTGGACGATAACTTCATCGCCTTCGACCTCTATGCGCTCATCACCCTTGGAGGTACCGTGTGGGTGCCAATCATTGATGATTGGATCCCAACCGACCTTGCCATCTTCTTGCGGGTACACGTCAATGGTGTTCAACCGATCAACCGGGATCATCTGGGCGTAGTGCGGCTCACCGTATCCAAGTGGCATGTCATACAGCGCGCGGTACGGCTTGCCTTCCCGGATATCCACTAACTGGAGGTTCTGGGGAAGCAAAGGTCCGACTGGCGGGAAGCGATCCAGTGCCCACTTGTTCAGGGAAACAAGGTAATTGCCCTGCGGATTTACGGTGTCGCCACCAGCAACGGAGATATGCCCAACGTTGTAATGGACGGGGAGTTTGTCCACCAGTTCCCAAGAGTCCGGATTGCCGGCTTCGCCGACCTTCCACTTGGCGACGGCGCTCTCGAGGAAGAGGCTGGTGTACGCAAAGCCATTGTTATCGAACTGGCAGTGCAGTGGACCAAGTCCCACTTCCACTTGTGCTTCGAGGCAATCCTCATAGCCGAGAATCGGGATACCGTACTGGTCTGTTTCGTGGCCGCCAGCCTCGATCGCAGCCTGGATCTTCTCCCAACTGAAGACTGTCACGTGCGGATCGAGCTTGCCGGCGATAACGATGAACTGGCCGTCAGGAGTGACATCAACGCCGTGCGGGCTCTTCGGCTCTGGCACGAGGTACATCAGGTTGTTTTCGATGGCGACGTCCATCGGGATGAGTTTGAAGCCGTCTGTGGCTTCGAAGTCATTGTCCGCAGCAAGTTCTGCGGCCTTCTTCCAGTTGACGACAAACATGTAATCCATGTCGTTCTGGCTGGCACCGACCTCCAGCGGCGGGTTGCCGTCAAGAACTCCACCAGTGGCCATTTCGGTGTTGAAGCTGTTCCAGAAAGCCCATCCATCCGAAGGACCCTTGCCCGCGTCGCCAAGATCGTGGCCGTATGGTGGGGTTTCGATTCCAAATGATTGATCCTGCACCAGTCGACCGACTTCCCGATCGAACTTCCAGAAAGCACAGAGACCGCGATAGCTTTCCTCGAACTCGCTTATCGGTGCGTAATTTCCGACACCAAGTACGCCTGGATACTGTTCCGCTTCCAGAACGTATTCCGTGTTCGGGGTTACGAAGCAGCCTCCGTGCTCTGAAACGAGAAGGGGGTTTTTCACGATCTGCTTGGTAACAAAGTCTTCAAGGTCGACTACACCAATGCGACCATGGGCCTTCTCGTTGATGAAGAGATACTGACCGTCGTAGTCGCCGTCTGTTTCAGAGAGTGCCGGGTGATGTGTATCACCGTGGTGCATCACCTTACCGTTGATCGCGCCCTGTGCCAGGACTTCCTTTGACTCTTCGCTAAAGCCGAATCCCTGCCATGGTTCTGGCGTGAACACGGCGATGCTCTTGTAGTTACGCATGGACGGAACGCCGATGGCGTAGACCATTCCGGCGTGACCAGACGAGGTGAACATCATGTAGTCGTCCATACGCCCTGGCGGCATGTACGTTTCCAGCGCGGCGGTGACATCTTCCGGGCTCAGTTCGCGCTCACTGATGATGCTGTTGGCATCGCCGCCGAGGTCATCCTGACGGGCCATAACTGCGTGCTGCTTTCCGCCTGTCATTGCTGCTACTGCTGGAATGGCAGCTGCAGCACCGATTCCGCCTACGACCTTGCGTCGATCTACACGCCGGACGGTAAGATCTGAGACATCTTTGCTCATGAGGATTCCTCCCTGACAAAAAACTTTCAACTCCGTGATGACCCAGGTGGTCAGCACAACGAACTGATTGAAGTCTGGATGAAAGGGAGCAGGTTCTCAATCAAAATTGCATTCTATATTCATAGTCACAGAGTAATCTCCTCATTAACTCTCATGCAACCACTACACCGTCCTTCGGAAATACACTACCCTGTGTATCCTACGGACGGGAAGAGTTTGACTGTGCCCGATTGACCCTAGAGGACGCTTCAAGAAGGTTCGCTGCAGGAACCGGTTTGAGAATGGGTTAGGGGGCATCCAAATGATGGATTCGTAACTGGATAAGTGCGGTACAATCAGGGTACAAAGCAGAGATCATCTGCCCGTGTAGCTCAGTGGATAGAGCGTCGTCGTCCTAAGGCGAGCGTCGGGGG
>CAZYDY010000038.1:0-10091 GCA_964646245.1 uncultured Sphaerobacteraceae bacterium | reverse complement strand
TCTAGCGGTCCTTCTGCGTAATCTCACCTTCAGCATCGATTGTCACAATGCTATCGGCCATGTTGATAAACAGGCCGTGTTCGACCACGCCAACCAGTGCCTTCAAATCAACTGCCAGCTTGGCTGCGTCCAGTCCGCCTTCAGGCCATTTGCAATCGAGGATGTAGTGACCACCATCTGTCATAAAGGGACGGTCATCCTTCCGCCGCAGGGTCGGAGTCAATCCAAGCGCGGTAATCTCCTCGGCGGTATGCTTCCAGCCAACCGAGATGACTTCAACCGGCAGGTCAAAACGCTCGCCCAACGATTCAACGACCTTCTCATCAGTACTAATGATGACGTAGTGATTCGCGCGACGGGCAACGAGCTTCTCGAAGAGGAGTGCTCCACCGCCACCCTTGGTGAGATTGAATTCCGGATCGATTTCGTCCGCACCGTCGATACAGAGATCAAGCCGGTCGACATCATCAAGGTTCTTCAGGGCGATCCCGACTTTGGATGCCTGGTTGCTGGTGGCGATGCTGGTTGCTACACCGACGATCTTCAGCCCTTCCTCGCGCACCCGCACACCGAGTGCATCAACCATCGCGGCGGCCGTGCTACCTGTTCCCAGGCCAACGACAGTGCGATCCTGAACGAGGTCAGCGGCATATTTCCCAATGAGCTGCAATCGCTCCGGTGTAGTGAGTGCCATTATCGCTCCAGGTTCGAAGCAGCGGCTTCATCTACAAGCCACACAAGCTCACCTGCAGGGCGAATCACCTGTGAGGGCAGGGTGTCCACATCGATCTCACCTTCAAGCACCTGCTTCAACATGTCGGCCTTGCCGCCACCACCCACCAGGAACACAACCTTCCTGGCAGCGTTGGCGAGTACCGGCCCGAATGTCACGCGGTCGGCGTTCAGCTTCTCCACATGATGGGCCAGCACAATATCCTCGTTGTTGTGGATGGCCGCGGTGCCAGGGAAGAGGCTGAGGGTGTGACCATCGTCTCCCATACCCAGCAGAATCAGGTCGAACACCGGAACGCCGGTTTCAACTCCGCTTACCTCACGGATCGCCTGCTCGTAGTTGCGGGCAGATTCTTCGGGCGTGATGCCATCCTGGGTGTCCCACGTGTGGACATCGTCGGGGTGGATAGGTGCATCATCAATGAACGCTCGCAGTGCCTCGCCGGCGTTGCTCTCTTCACTGGCAAGCGGTACAAATCGCTCGTCGCCCCAGAAAAGCTGGAGATGATCCCATGCAACGCGGTCGCTGTACTCGGGAGTGGCCAGCAATGCACCCATTTTCTTCGGCGTGGATCCGCCAGACAGCGCCACCAGGGCAGGGCGTGATTCTTCCCGTGCGGTGTTGGAAACCTTAATGATCTCCTCGGCGGCGATCCGCGCGAGTGCGTCGCCATCGGCCACAACCATCACGCGTCCGCGCTCATTCAGGTCAATCGTTTTCAATCCGTCGGTCATTAATGCGTCTCCTGCAATATTTACTCGGGGAACAATTGGGTGGCGAGTCGAATTGCGTCTTCGAATATCCGATCCGGCCCGAACCGCTGCAGCTCCTCGCCCAGCATTTCCACGGTGGAGTGCCTGCGCGAGTACACCATGCGGCTCACATACGGTGAATGGTTGGTCTCCGAGCTGGTAATAAGATCATCCTGGTCTGTCCGTTGAATGGTGAACTTGCCCTGCGTGTCGTGATTCGTGATGATCTCGACACTCCGCAAGCTGAACTTGGCACCCGGAGTCGGGTCTGGAGTTAGCCGAATATTCACCTCATGGGCTTTACCGTTACTGTCTGTTGCCTTCATAAACGCGGTCCAGCCACCGGCCTTGCGCGGTTCAAGTGGCTCGATGATATCCCAGCCAAGCCGGCTACCGATCCATCCGCAAATGAGCAGGGCAGCGGCAAAACCGGAACCGCGATCCTTGCGTTCCTGTGCATAGGCGATCGTGATGCTATCGATATACTCCAGGCTATCGTGCATGTCCACCGGATCAAAGAATTGCGCCACAAGCTGTCGCCAGGGGGCCAGTCGCAGCCAGGTAAAGTCTCCTACCACCGGGTCGTCGGTGTCATCGATGAGGGTTCGGTAGTCGGCGACGGCGTGGGCATCGTTACCCAGCCGGGCACTGTCGAATACCAGGCGATCGGCGATCAATGAAAGATCTTCGAAGATCGCATTGTCCCGGAACTCACCACTTGGCCACCACAGGAAGGTGGGCAGCTCTGAGATCAACAACGGCGCGATGACGCTGCTGAGCACGCCGGCACTGGATTGATCAGTCCAGAACGTGATGGTCTCAAAAAGAATCCCGGGGCCATCGTCCTTGCTCACGGTCTCGTTAATCTGCAGGTCGATGTGCCAGGTCTTGGGACGCTGCAGTGATGGATCAGTGATGACGATGATGGTACGTGTCGGCAGGAAATCCCTGAGTTGGCTCACTGTTGTGAGGGCCATCTCAGCGATATCCAGCGTTGGGGCAACCGCCACCAGGTTCAGTGTATTGGCACGCATTTGATCCTGGCCGGTGCCGTGTTGCTGATCAACATGTTCGCCAAACGGACCGCTGACAACGCGCGGCGGATGGCCATCCGCCCACATGGCGTTGAGCTCATCGTGGATTTCACCGATATCAACCACATCGGTGTCCCATTTACTATGTGCGATTCGGCGGTTGCGATAATTGCTATACGGCATCTGCGCGACCTCCTTACGGGCGTCGCCATTCGCGGCCAACTCGGCGCAGAATGGTCTCGGCCTTGTTTGGTCCCCACGAGCCGGATTCGTATGGATACACAGGTAATGCCATATCCTGCCAGCCATCGAGAATCGGCTGCATCAGGCTCCAGGCGGTTTCAACTTCGTCACGGCGAGCGAAGAGGGTGGGGTCACCCAGCATCGCATCGAGGAGCAATCGCTCGTAGGCGTCCGGTCCGGAATCGCCGAATGATGATCCATACAGGAAGTCCATGCGAACCGGGCGGAGCTGTGTTGTTGGCCCGGGAACCTTCGCCGCGAACTTGAGCGCGATGCCCTCATCCGGCTGAATACGCATGGTAATCACATTCGGGCTGAGGTCCACATCACCAATGCTCTGGAACATCAGGTGCGGAACCTGCTTGAACTGAATGGCGATTTCGGTGACGCGACGAGGAAGTCGCTTGCCGGTGCGCAGGTAGAACGGCACGCCAGCCCAACGCCAGTTATCGATGCCGAGCTCCATCGCGACATAGGTTTCCGTCTTCGATCCGGCCTTGACGCCCTTTTCATCACGATAGGCGGGCATCTTCCGACCGCTCATAAATCCTTCGTCGTACTGTCCCCGCACGGTCTTTTGCATGAGTTCATCACGCATGGGCGGCACAACCGCGCGTAGTACCTTTACCTTCTCATCACGCAGGGCGTTACCGTTGAACAGCGCTGGAGGCTCCATCGCAATCACGGAAAGCAACTGCAAAATATGGCTCTGCACCATATCGCGCAAGGCACCCGCTTCTTCATAGAACCCGGCGCGTTCCTCTACACCAAGGCTCTCTGCCACCGTGATTTGCACGTGATCAACATACTGACGGTTCCACACCGGCTCAAAGAGCGTATTTGCGAACCGGAATGCGAGCACGTTTTGCACCGTCTCTTTACCGAGGTAGTGGTCAATACGGTAGATCTGGCGCTCACTGAAGACGGAACCAATTTCCGAGTTCAGCTGCCGTGCTGTGGTCACATCGCGGCCGAAAGGCTTCTCGATAACAACACGGTTCCAGCCTGTCTCGCGATCGAAGTAGATGTCCTGCCGATGCGCGATTTTGCTTTCGCCGAGGTGCTCGATAATGGGTGCGTAGAATCGTGGCGCGGTAGCCAGGTAGAACATCCGGTTGCCGTGAGCACGCCGTTCTTCATCGATCTGGTCCAGCCGCTGTTTGAGGTTGGTGTATGTCTGCTCGGAATCGAAATC
Source organism: uncultured Sphaerobacteraceae bacterium (assembly GCA_964646245.1). Classification (GTDB taxonomy): domain Bacteria; phylum Chloroflexota; class Chloroflexia; order Thermomicrobiales; family UBA6265; genus UBA6265. The sequence goes on along the minus strand of CAZYDY010000038.1, from coordinate 6,134 downwards.
ACCGCGAACGTAGAAGAGTCCCTGGCTGAAGAGTTCCCAGCCTTCGTCGGTTACGGGCGTACGCGCGCCGCGTTCAACCGCTTCACGCATTTCTTTGCGGAAGGTCTCGTCGTCCCAATCCCGGTGGGATACACCCACAATGCTGAAGCCTTCCGGTAGCGGATGGCCGATGGCGAGGTCAAACAGTGATGGCATCAACTTGCGCGCGGTGAGGTCACCGGTTACGCCGAAGATCACCATGACACAGGGATCAGGCATACGATCCATCTGCAGCCCGGCGCGCAGAGGATTGCGATTTCTCATTTGGGCATCGTCCATCACATCAAACTGATGCCCCACGTGATCGACGTCGGCCCCTCTCGGGTTGCTGTCAACCGCGAAGTTGTATCCGGATTCTTCCGGATTCTTCTGGTCTGTCATTCGGTCTTTCCCGGATTCAGGCACGACGTTGTTGCATCCTGCCTGAATGCGTAGTGCTAGTTCTTGTCGACTTCCATCCACTCGATGTGGAAGGTGCCGGGCTTGTCGGTGCGCTCAAAAGTATGGGCGCCGAAGTAATCACGAAGTTCCTGAATCAGGTTCGCCGGCAGCTTCGTTTGCCGGGTGGTATCAAAGTAATTCAGCGCTGCGCTGAACGCCGGAGTCGGGACGCCACTGGTAATGGCGATTCCGAGAACGTGCCGCAGATCCGGCACGCCGTTGTTCACATCATCGCGGAAATACGGGCTAAGCATCAGGTTGTTGAGATCAGGGTCATCGGCATAGGCATTCATGATTGGATCAAGCAGGCTGGCCCGGATAATGCATCCGGCCTTCCAGATGCGCGCGAGTTCGCTAAGCGTCAGGTTCCAGTTATAGGTTTCACTGGCAGTTCGTAGCAATGCCATTCCCTGCGTATAGCTGATGATTTTGGCAACGTAGAGAGCATTCTCCAGCGCGTTGATAACGGCTTCTTTTTGATCTGTGAGATCCGGGGCAACTTCCGGCCCACGCAGGACCTCGTTGGCCTTCTCCCGTTCTTCGATAAACGAGCTCAGGCTCCGTGCGACCACCGCCGCATCGATCACCGGAATCGGTGTTCCAAGCTCAAAGGCGTTGATACTGGTCCAGCGACCAGTGCCCTTCTGCGCGGCCTGGTCCTTGATGTAGTCCACCAGCGGCTCGCCCGTGTCCTCATCGATGTACTGGAGCACAATAGCGGTGATTTCCACCAGGAAGCTCTCCAGTTTGCCTTCGTTCCACTTCTCGAAAACCTTGCCAATCTCGGGCGCGCTCATCCGGAGAGAGTTGCGCATAATATCGTAGGTCTCGGCAATGAGTTGCATGTCGCCATACTCAATACCGTTGTGCACCATTTTAACGTAGTGGCCAGAACCGCCCGGGCCAATGTGCGTAACGCAAGGACCGGAATCGCTCTTGGCGGCAATCGCTTCCAGCACAGGCTGGAGCGCGTTCCATGCGTCCTCAGATCCGCCCGGCATCAGGCTGGGACCCCACAAGGCACCTTCCTCACCACCGGATACACCCATGCCCACAAAGTTGAGCCCAAGCTCTGAGTACTCTGCGGAGCGGCGTTCGGTGTCGGTAAAGAGACTGTTTCCACCATCGATAACGATGTCGCCCGGGTCGAGCAGGGGAGCGAGCTCATCCTTCACGGCATCCACCGGCGCACCAGCCTTCACCATCATGATGATGCGTCGTGGCTGCTCAAGGCTTTCAACGAAATCTTCGATGTTGAACTCTGCGGTGATGCCGGTATCGGCACCGCGGCCCGCCATAAATTCTTCGGTAACTGCGGCAGTACGGTTGTAAACAACCGGTGCAAAGCCGTTTCTGGCGATGTTGAGGGCGAGGTTCTCACCCATTACTGCCAAGCCAATCACACCGATATGCGATTTTTGTGTGCTCATAGAATCTCCCCACCAAACGAATGCCGGAGCGTCCCGAGGATGCTCCGGCATGTTGAACTCCCCGGATTAGGCCTTCTTGCCATCCACGGTTTCCAGCAGATCATCGTAGCTGGTCATGAATGTGGCGATGCCATCGTCCTCAAGCTTGGCGGTAATGGCATCAATATCCACACCGACCTTGGCGAGGTCTTCCATCACCTTGTGGGCACCGGCGTAATCCGTATCAACGGTTCGCTTCACAGTCCCGTGATCAAGGAACGCCTTGATAGTGGCGAGAGGAGCGGTGTTGACGGTATCCGGGCCAATGAGTGTATCAACGTAGAGCGTATCCGGGTAATCCGGGTTCTTCACGCCGGTACTCGCCCAGAGTGGACGCTGCACCATGGCGCCCTTTGCGGCGAGTGCATCCCATGCATCTCCGCTAAAGAGTTCCTGGAACTTCTCGTACGCAAGCACAGCATTGGCAATGGCTGCCTTGCCGCGAAGTGCCAGCGCTTCTTCACTACCGATGTCATTCAGCTGCTTGTCGGCAGCGGTATCGACCCGGCTCACGAAGAAGGAGGCGACTGATGCGATGTGGTCGACTGGCTCACCCAGTTCCGTGCGAGCCTGGAGCGCCTCGATGTACGCCTCGGCGACGGTTTCATAGTTGTTGAGGCTGAAGAGAAGGGTGATATTGACATTCACGCCTTCAGTCAGCAGTTGCTTGATGGCCGGTACGCCCTCGACAGTGCCCGGAACCTTAATCATCAGGTTCGGGCGGTTAACTGCCTTCCAGAGCGTGCGGGCGTTTTCGATAGTGCCTTCGGTATCGCGTGCGAGGCCGGGAAGCACTTCGATGCTGACATAGCCGTCGGCGCGCTTGCTCTCATCGTAGATCGGGCGGAAGAGATCGCAGGCGTCCTGGATGTCTTTCACTGCCACGGCCTGAAACACCTCGGCGGCATCCTTGCCTTCAGCGAGCAGGCTCTTGATCTCTTCGTCATAGGTGTCGCTGCCAGCGATCGCCTTCTGGAAGATGGTCGGATTGCTGGTGACACCGCGAATGCCGGTGTCGTCTATGGCGGCCTTCAGGCTGCCGTTTTCGATGAGCTGGCGACTGATGTCGTCCTGCCAGACACTCTGGCCCTCATTCAGCAGTTGTTTGACGTTATTGGTCATAGTGTTCCTCACTTTGGTTCTGTGCGATTACGAGTGGCCCTCGTCGCCTTCCATTTCCTTGCCGGCGGCGTGGCCATCTTCGTATTCCTTGTCGAGTTCGTTTGCTTCGTCAACGCGGCCAAGAAGTCGCAGCGCGACAGCGGCAACATGCTCACGGGTAAAGCCGAAGTGCTTCAGCACTTCCTTGCCTGGGCCGCTGAGCCCGTAACTGGTCATGCCAACGTGGGCACCGTTATCGCCGGTCCAGGTAGCCCAGCCGGTAGTGATTCCGGCTTCCACAGAGACGCGGGCAGTGCCTGGCTTGCCAAGGACACTGGCGCGGTAATCCGCACTTTGCTTCTCAAAGAGTTCCCAACTCGGCATGCTGACGACACGCGCCTGCACACCTCGCGCCGAGAGTTCTTCCTTCGCCATCACAGCGAGTTCGACTTCGGAGCCCGTGGCCAGGAGAACTACGTCCGGTTCTCCCTCACTGTCAGACAGAATGTAGGCACCCTTCTCGAGGTCACCCTTGGCGGCGCTGGTATCCAGAACGGCCAGATCCTGACGGCTCAGCACCAGCATTGTGGCGGTATTGCTCTCAATTGCGTGCTTCCAGGCGGCGGCTGTTTCGTTGGCATCAGCCGGTCGAATCACAGTCAGCCCCGGAATCAGGCGCAGGCTCATCGTCTGCTCAACTGGTTCGTGGGTCGGACCATCCTCACCAACAGCAATGCTGTCGTGCGTCATCACGAAGATGCTCTTGAGGTGGCTCAACGCAGCCAGGCGGATGCTCGGTCGCATGTAATCGGTGAACACGTGGAATGTGGACGCAAACGGAATAACTCCACCATGCGCGGCCATGCCGTTGACGATGGCCGCCATACCATGCTCGCGAATACCGAAGTGGATATTGCGGCCGGCGTAGCTCCAGGATTCGCCGACGGTTCCCTGTGTATCGATCGCGTTGAGCTCCGGGTTGCCGAAGTCTCCGCCACCCTTCATCGCTGTCAGCGTGCTCGGGTTGAGGTCCGCCGATCCACCGAGGAAGGTGGGCAGGTTCTTCCAGAAGCTGTTGATGACCTCGCCGCTCGCCTTGCGAGTAGAGATGGCCTTGTCGCCAGCATTCCAGGTTGGGAAGTCGCTGGCCCAGTCGGACGGTACTTCACCGGCCATGGCCTGCTCGAACGCTGCGGCCAATTCCGGATTGGCTTCCTTGTAGGCGGCGAATGTCTCGTTCCAGGCGTTCTCGGCGTCAGCACCCTTGGTGAGCGCCTCGCGGAAGTGCTCACTCGCGGCTTCCGGCACGTAGAACTCCGGCTCGGTCGGGATGCCAAGGTTCTCCTTGGTGGCAATCACTTCGTCCGGTCCCAGTGGCGAGCCGTGCACGCCGAACGTGCCGGCCTTGTTTGGAGAACCGAAACCAATGGTGGTGCGAGCGCAAATGATGCTCGGCTTGCCGGTCTCGGCCTTGGCGGCTTCGATAGCAGCATTGACTTCATCCACATCCATGCCATCGATGGTCTGAACGTGCCAGCCAATCGATTCGAACCGGGCGGCTACATCCTCACCCATGCTCACATTGGCACTGGCAGCGAGCGTGATGTGGTTCATGTCATAGAGATAGATGAGCTTGCCAAGCTTGAGGTTGCCAGCAATCGCGGCAGCCTCCATGGCCACGCCTTCCACCACATCACCGTCGGACACAATGCCGTAGGTGTGGTGATCCACGATCTGGTGCTCATCAGTATTGAACGTGGCAGCGAGGAACGCCTCGGCCAGCGCCATACCAACGCCGTTGGCCAGGCCCTGACCCAACGGACCTGTGGTCACTTCCACACCTGGTGTATCGAGCCGCTCCGGGTGACCCGGGGTTGCGCTGTGAAGCTGTCGGAAGTTCTTCAGGTCATCCAGGCTGACGTCATAACCGGTGAGGTGGAGAAGGGAGTAGAGCAGCATGCTGCCGTGACCGGCGCTAAGTACAAATCGATCACGATTGGCCCACATCGGATTCGCTGGATTATGCGTCAAGTGGTTCTGCCAAAGCGCGTAGCCCATTGGCGCAGCGCCCATTGGCAGCCCCGGGTGACCGGAGTTCGCCTTCTGGATCGCATCCATCGAGAGGGTGCGAATGGCATTGATGGACTGATTAATAAGGGTGGCGTCGGCCAAAAGGTGCCTCCTTCATCGGCTGATTCAACTGGGTGGCGTGTCTTAATCGGCACGCCGGGAAACCGGGGCCAATCCTGGCCGCGGTTCCTTTATCTCTAGTATCCCATTAAGCTGCTGTTTCGTGTTGATTGTCATGGTTCGGCCTAGAGAAACGAAAGCCCGATCCCGCGGAGCGCACATAGCAATGAGAATATGGTCATGGCAATGCCGAAAACCAGCGGCGAGCCACTCGCCAGGGCTGGCTTGAGCGCACGTTTGTTGAATGCCTGCCAATATCCGGACGCAGCAAACGCCAATGCACATAAGGCGACAGCACTCCAGAGGGTAAATGTCACAAGCATCTGCCGAATTCTCCCAATTCTGCGTATACTCACTGTCATAAACTGGCTGAGCGCGTTGAACAGGACCACTTCACAACAATGGCTGCATCTACATCCGGGCGTCGCCCCGATCGCTACACCCTCGCCGAGCTGGAAGACCTCACCGGCATGAAAGGGCGCACAATCCGATATTACATCACCGAGGGATTGCTCCCGCCGGCGTATGGACGTGGCCCAAGCGCAACCTATGACCAGGATCATATGCTGCGCCTGCAGGCAATAGATCAGATGAAGGAGCAGCGCCAGCCGCTGAAGGCGATAAAGGAATACCTCCAGCAACTCACCACTGAAGATCTCGCCATGATGATGAACACACCGGACCAGCCGGAGGTCGCGATGTGGCGACACTACCAACTCCATCCGGATTTCCAGATCGCCGTGCGGGAACAGGCCGGGTCCGAGCGATCCACCACGTACGAATACGCGTTCGATCTCATCGTGGAATACGCACGCAGTGTGCTTGCCGATCTGGATCATGGAGAACCGCAATGAGCGACGACCGAGACCGATCAGTCAGCGATCCCGAGACCCT
>CAZYDY010000037.1:7279-10136 GCA_964646245.1 uncultured Sphaerobacteraceae bacterium | reverse complement strand
ATGCCGCTCTGGTACCTGGATTACGAGACCTTCCAGAACTCAATCCCGCCGTGGGAAGGGTATGGCCCGCATCAACAGATCACCTTCCAATACTCGCTGCACAAGTGGAATAACAACGGCGATCCAGAGCACTTCGAATACCTGGCGGAAAGCGCCCGGGAAGATCCAACCGAGGAATTACTCCAGCACTTGCGACACCACCTGGACGATTCCGGCAGCGTTGTTGTGTGGAACAAATCGTTCGAGCGCGATCGCAATATCGAGATGGCCGAACGGTACCCCGAGTACGGCAACTTCCTGGAAGATGTAAACCGACGCATGGTGGATTTGGCCGATGCCGTGAAGCACGGCTGGTGGGAATCCCCCGACTTCCAGGGCAGCTGGAGCCTGAAGCAGGTATTGCCTGTGGCCGCTCCGGAATTGGATTACAAAAAGCTCAAAATCGGGGATGGCGGCACAGCCAGCGAGAGATGGATGCAGGCCGTACTGGATTCACCGAGCAGACTCTCCGATACTGAACGTGATGACGTGCTGCAGGCGCTGCGCGTTTATTGCGCGCAAGACACCATGGCCATGCACCGCATCCGAGATTACATGTTAGGGCTGCTCTCCTGACGAACACGTTTCACCACGGCAGCCAAGGGACAATGAATGACCGCTACTACTTCTCCATCTCAAACCACGGACCACATTGTACAAATCTGCCGGGAGCGCTCCGAACGCGGAGTCGCAACCCGCGCCGACTGGGAACGGCTTTCCGAGATCAATCCGGACCGTGCCTATCGTGAGCTAAAAACTTACCTGCAGCGGAGTGATTTTCAAGACCACGCAAATCCATACGAAAGCCGAAGCGGCTTCCGCTTCGCCGGAATGTTTATCGGCTTCATTGCCGGCGTGGTGTTTATGGTTGCATGGTGGTTTGTCGGGGAATGGCTCCATGAGAACATCGTCACGTCGGCCAAAGGCTGGGATTTGGTGACCCTTACCCAGTACATCGCCGCCACACTCCTCCCCGCCTTCGCCTTCCTCGGATGGCGGATCGACCGCCGGCGCAATGCGGCCGAGCAGGAGGAACACAAGGATATGGGCTCGCTCAAGAACGCGAGTTGGGAAGATCTCCTCGCCCGCTTCGATGCCACCCGCAAGGCGGGCGGCACGCGCATGTACTAGGCACTCTGCCAGGGCTGCCAACGGAATCGCGTGCGGTATCGTTCCAGCAGCTTCAGGATCGGTGTGCCGAGCAACAGGATCAGCACCACATTGCCGATAGCCCGGAAGATATCGAACGGCAGCGATGTCACCAGGTAAAACCGGCCATAGCGCTGAATTGTCTCAATCAGCGAGAGATCGGCATGCCAGTAAAGCGCTGAGTCGGCATCCACTCCGGGAGCCGTGAACGGCCAGAACCAGAGGTTCATCAGCGCTCCGAACAGCAATCCCCAGATCGCCCCGAAAATCGCGAGGTCAATCACGCGCCGCCGTAGTGATTCATGACGCGGTAGAAATCCCGCCGTCATACCAACCCACCCACTGGCAAGCATCTGAAACGGTAACCACGGTCCGATGCCACCGGTGATGAAGGCGCTAACGAGCAAGGTGAGCGTGCCCATCTGGAAACCCATGGATGGGCCGAATACCGCCCCAACCAACATGATCAGCAGGAATACCGGTGACGCCCCGGCCACACTCGGCACCAGGCGCAATGTCGCATCAATAGCTACCAACACTCCCAGCAGCGCCACAGTGCGCGATCGATCGACTCCCACTGCATCATCTGAGAGGGTCGAGAGCGTCACGACCAGTACCACCACGACAACCGCAGCGAAGAGCAACGGTGCTCCGGCGGAGTTGGCGGCAGAATCGTCGGTTATCTGCTCAATTCCGGGGAGGGCGAATGGGTAGAGAAAGGCGATCAGCCCGACAATGGTCGCCAGTACCAGACTCCAGGTGGATCGATTGTGCAAAGTGACCAACGTGTTCTTCATGTGGGTGTACATCGTCTGTTAGTATGAGAAACGCCAAAGCACGAATGCTGCGTAATGACCAAGGATACACATGTGGAAACCGTATCGGGCGAGATCACACTCTACGATCTGATCGCGTGGGAACCGCGACTTCACCCGATAGCGCCGCAACAGGGATCAACTCACTGGCGCAGCCTCACCACGATAGACGTCGACTGGATCCTCACGGCCCGTAGCACCCAGCCGATCCTCCCCACGATTCGGGGCGGAGAACTGATTGTGCTCTCCGATCGTATCGTACGGGAAATCGGCGTGCCATTCGCAGCGTTGATGCGCGAGATCAGCTCTCAGCCGATCGCAGGCATCATTACGGATCATCTCGGCAGTCCGGATTTGAGCAGTGGCATCGCCGTGCTGCACACCCCGGTTGTGGATGCAGAGACGGAACGCGATCTCAATCGATTGTTGACCAACGGACGGCGCGATGCCTTGCAGCGCGTGGCCGAGCTGGACCAGGCAATTGCGGAAGCTGGCGCACGTGGATCGCGCCCGAGTGAGTTGATCGACAGGCTTAGTCAGCTCATTAAGGTGCCGATCACGGTACAAACGCCTGGTGCGACGACCCTCTTCACCACTGCCAGTTCGCGCGATGTGCCGAATCCTGAATCGGACCAATGGCTGCGCGGGAATCTCCGGAGCGGCTACACCCTGTGGCTGGGGCCGATTCCGCCCGCAAAACACGCATTGGCCCGATTTTCGCTCGCTCATATTCGAGATGGGCTTCAGCGGTCACTTGATTCAACGCAGAGCCTGACCCCGCGAGGTAATGCGCGAGTGGCAGCGCTCAACGCATTGCTGCGAGAGCCAATATCCGCGAATCGGGATGCGATTTC
>CAZYDY010000037.1:4385-7179 GCA_964646245.1 uncultured Sphaerobacteraceae bacterium | reverse complement strand
CAGCGCTCAACGCATTGCTGCGAGAGCCAATATCCGCGAATCGGGATGCGATTTCACAGACAGCCCTAAACGCCGGAATCCCGCCGGATCGCTCGCTGCGCGTAGCGTATTCCAGCGCGGATATGCCAGAAGCGCAAGTTCGGCGTTCACTCCAACATTTGGGGGATGTACTGGATGCGGGAGAGTTGAATACCCACCACCTTTGGCTGCTAACGAGCCGGCCGGCGTTTTCCGGCAAGGGCCGAATCGGCGCACCTCCAACGGGCTGGATCGCGGTGTCAGCTGCAATGGAAAGCCCCGGCGAGCTGCCCGGCGCCACGCGTCAGGCGACCTATGTGGGAATGCTGTTGAAGAATCAGCTAATCACGGGTCCGGCAGCGGCGTTCGATGATCCAGCAGTACTCGGAATCTATGGTCTTTTCTATCCGGAATGGAAGTCAGAAAGCCAGATCGCATTTCGGAATCAACACCTCGGCTCCCTGCTGGAAAACGATCCCCGCGGGCAGCTAATTGAGACGCTTGGAGTCTACCTGGATCAGGGTGGATCACAGCGACTTGCCGCGGAATCACTGGGAATTCACCGCAATACCCTGAGCTACCGCATGCGCCAGATTGATGCTGCACTTACCGTGGATCTGGACAACCCACACACTCGCCTCACCCTGCATGTTGCTGTGGCAATTCACCGCATCTTGACCCTGTAAAAACCAAATCCCTGTGTTACAGTGTACGTACATTGATGTCACGCCTGTACGTACATCAATTCGTCATGTCTAACACTGTCGAAGTTGCGCAGCGCGATCCGATTTTCATCATCTCGGGCGGGCTGGCCCGATAGCCGCGCAACTTCGGCAATCGCTTCACACGGCTCGCAACGTTCGTGAAGGGGGAGAGGTCACAATGCCGCAGGATCCGCGGAGTATTGGCTCGCGCAGCAATTCAACTCCGGAAGTTCCACGTCCGGCACTCGCCGTCTGGCAAACACTGGAATCAGAACGCATCCGCTGGGAAGGGCAAGTGCTCATTGTCGGTCAGGAGGGAGACCTCCCTGCCCTGCTGGCGATTACCGGCAAACGGATTGCACTCATCGCCAACAATGAAATCGCACTTGAATTCCCGTTGGCATGGATGCGACCGGAGCCAAAGCTGGTTGCCGAGAATGGCATCCGGCTCTATATCAGTCCGGATGGTAACAGCCAAATTGCGCAGCCTATGCTGTTGCGTGCTCGCGATGGCCGCGCTGCGGCTGCCGAGATCGCTGCTGTTATAACCGGCCGAACCTTTGCATCCCGCTCCACCACATCGCCCATGCATATCCCTGAGTGGAAGAGCCATTTCGGGGCATCGCCGAGCGTGGCACTGCCGCAATTGAGTGAAGACGCCACCAGCCAAACACCAAAACAGAAAGCAGCCTGGCCCCCGGCCGAGACGTCTGGTGTCAATTCCAAACCGTCACAGCAAACTGGCAATCGCCCCAAACCATCGGCGGCAATTGCCCCATGGCGCGTGGGCAGCGAAGTGCCGAAACCACGGCCTGTACCAACCGGAACCAGCCGTGCAGCCAGACTACTGGGCACGTCTCAGGATGGTTACACCGTCACTGAACAGGCTGGAGACAAGGGCAGCACACTGCCCACTCCACCGACAACCGAACGCAAGCATCGCATGCCGATGTGGCTACTCAACCTCGCTGTTGTGACACTGCTGGTGGCCGGATTCGGCTACGTTGCGGTGGAGCGCGGCTTTGGCACTGATGACCTGAAATCCATGGTTCCGGGCAATGTGGCCGGTTACCTTGGCATCGACAAGCCGAAGAACAATGGCAAAATCGCCCAGGCTCCGGAAGAGATCGAAGCCGAAGCCACCGAAGAAGTCATTCGCGAGGGCGGTGATAATCGCCTTCTGCCAGTGACGAACACGAATCCGGATCCAACCTCGGAACCCGAGGAAGTCGCTGAAGAAACCGTTGCTCCGGTTGTTGATGCCGGTGAGAACGGGCTCGACAGCATCGGTGGTGCCAGCAAGTTGCCGGTAACCGCGAGTGCCGACAGCACTCCAGACGCAGAAGATGAAGCGACAGAAGAGGTTCCGGCTGAAACTGAAGAGTCCACTGAAGAACCGATCGTAACTGAGGAAGCCACTGAAGAAGCGACCGAGGAACCAGTTGAGACTGAAGTAGCCACTGAAGAGCCGGAAGTTACCGAAGAGGCTACAGAAGAGCCAGTTGAAACCCAGACAGCCGCTACTGAACCAGCTGACCCGACGATCGACCCGACCGCGGTTGAGGCAACCGAGGAACCGGTCACACCGGAACCAACTGTTGCGCCAACTCAAACGGTACGTCTCGAGCAGCCACCAAGTGTTGACGAAGGATCGATTCCGAACCAGGCGTTCGCACAGGGCGGCATCCGCTACAGCATTGATGCAGTCGCGACCGGTGCTGGTATCGAAGCACTGCCAGAGGTCAACACGATCCAGGGTACCTGGGTGGTTATCACCCTCACCGGCGCCAACTCCAGCGGGGCTGAACAGGCGTTCGATATGTCCAGCTTCACACTGCTGGCAGATGGCAATCCGATTCAGCTTGATTCCGGTACTGGTTGGGTAAGCAGCCTCCTGGGCAATGATCCCGCCTATGGCAACATCGATAGCGCCACCTGGACATCAGGAGAACAACACCAATTCACACTCGTATTCCGGGCTCCCGTGAATGTGGATAGCCTGACACTCGTAGCTGGCGATCAGCAGATCGCGCTGGATCCGGCTATCACGAACTCGGTTGGCCTGAGTGAAA
>CAZYDY010000037.1:0-4285 GCA_964646245.1 uncultured Sphaerobacteraceae bacterium | reverse complement strand
AAGGGGCGAGGCTTTTGGAACAATGATTCCTTCACGGGTGACGTTTCCTGGTGGGTCCAATAGATCGGGAAACAGTAAATTTATGGTGGGAAGCAGGGTATTCACCCTGCTTCCCGTAAGCCCCGCGTGAATGGACAAGCATAACCATGATGAGACGCCTGCAGCAGGTTTCGGTGTTAGTTATGATGCTGATAGTTGCTGGATGTGGTTCTGACACAACCTCGACAACTGACAACCCTCCACCGTCTTCAACCACGGCTCTCCAAGAGTCTAAGAATGATCAGTGCCAGGCCGAGGCAGACAACTCAGGTTTCTACGATCCGCAAAACTATGAGATCGCCTATAACTGCGCAGTCGATACGATCACTTGGCCATCGGCCTACAAGCCCGACAGCGACCTCGTTAGTACCACAATACGACTCAACCCATATTGGGAAGAGACTATATACCCGCCTGGTATTGAACTTGTAGACATTACGGGTAGCCTTGCAATTTGCGCTTGGGCACTTGAACTTTTGGATGCAACTAATGCCGGAAGTGCTGAGCGTCAGGATGCCGCGATTCAACACCTTAACATGTACGCGGTGAATCCGGTTGACAATGTTCCCGGCTTTCCCGCAGATGGGTTTCACGCAAGCACTACAGATCACTTCCGCGAGCTAATTTCTCAGGCTGAGGTGGGGGATACCTCACCACTTGCCAACCGCATTGCTGGCTCGTGCGATTTGATTCCGTGGCCATCCACGGAGACCGGGCCATGAAAAATCGCGTTGCAAATTTCTTGCTCGTCGCTCTCATCGCCGGCGGTGTCAGCTGGGCAGTGACGGAATGGCGCTCACCAGAAATACGACAAGGGACCTCAACCTCAACCGCAGACCCGATATCTCTTGAAAATCGGCAAGCCGTGCAGCTTCAAGAAACACTGATCTCACCTATCATCACCAATCAAGGGTTGGTAATCGCTGGCGAGGACGAAGGCATCTTCATAATTCAGGCAGAAATTAATCCGGTAGAGTTGGCGTATCAGTTGATTGATGATCCCGTCGGTGTGCGTGCCAGTATCTCGGGTGGTCCGTCCGGCTTTGATTGCGAATGGACTGGACTTGGTGTAGGGATGGATGGGCGCGCAGTGATGCAATGCACCATTCCCGAAGACATCGCAGCAGCATCGGGGCTCAGTGCAATGATAGGTGTGCAATTGGAAGAACCGGTGACAACACACGCGCTGCCCGTAACCGCAGTGCGTGGTGCTGCCGAACGTGGCGAGGTTGTGGTGGTTCTTCCCGATGGTGGCACCGAGGTTCGGGCGGTGACGCTCGGTACACGCGATGCCTATAACATCGAGATTATTGGCGGGCTGGAAGAAAATGAAGCTGTTTTGGTGGCACCATTCGGTAGCGATTTCCGGAGCACCAATCCATGAGTACAATCATGGAGCTTCGAGATATCGAGAAATCGTTCCACCTGCCCGATGGTGAACTGATACATGTGCTCAAAGGGATTAACCTAAAGATACACTCAGGCCAAAGAATCGCAATTATCGGGCGATCCGGCTCCGGCAAAAGCACACTCCTGAACCTGATCGGTCTGCTGGATCACCCCACATCCGGCCAGGTGATCTGCCAGGGTGACCACATTGCCGATTTCGGTGATGTGCAGATGAGTCGGCTACGGGGAAGCTTTGTGGGATTTGTATTCCAGCAATATCACCTGCTGGACCGCCGTACGGCCTTGGAGAATGTAGCTGAACCGCTTCTGTTTGCCGACAAGCTAGCCATGAAAGAGCGACGGCACCGTGCCAGCGATTTGCTCAGGCAAGTGGGGCTGGAGGATCGGGCATCATCCATGCCGCACCTACTCAGCGGTGGCGAAAAACAACGCGTCGCCATCGCTCGCGCTCTTGTGCGTCAACCAAAAATGCTCCTCGCCGACGAACCGACCGGCTCACTGGATGTGAACACCGGCAAAATGGTGCTTGACACATTATTTGAGGTCAGTGCTACGCATGGCACCACGCTCGTCATTGTCACGCATGACCCCACCGTTGCTGCGCAAGCCGAGATCATCTACTCACTGGAAGATGGCCACCTGACAGGACAGTTGCGGACATGACAGGAATTCTGACAGCAGCCTGGCTGGATGTTCGCAGCGCACCAGGGCGTACATTTGCGGCCATTGGTGGCGTAATAGCGGCTATCGTTGCGGTAATAATGGTCAATGCTGCCAGTGAACTCAGTCAGGCAGCAAATGAACAATATATCGCCGAGCGTTGGGGGAAAGTGGCAACGTTCTCAATTAGCGCACAGGGGCCGGGTGACCCTGCTCGCGATGATCCCACGATCGAAACGGGCTTGCTTACGTTTCTGGCATATAACGATGTGCAGGCAGCCACCACATACGTTTCCACCGTCGGATCTGTTGCCGTAGGTGATATCGCCATCGATTTTAACGGTCTTCTGGTTAGCGAAGGTTATACAGATGTCGTGGCAATGGATACCGACGGCTTTGTGTTCCCTTCTGACACAGAGCAGTTACTCGCACCCCATGTGATCTTACACACCAGTTTGGCCGAAGACCTCGGGTTCACACGGGAAAATGCCATTGGCAAAGTGCTCGAGCTCACTCGGCAGACTGTCGGTCCAGGCGAAGCCAGGCAGGCATCGTTCATGCAACCCGTTGTCGTCGCTGGTGTTAGCGACAACCTTGGAGCGCAAGGTGACGGTGTGAATTTGCTGATTGTCTCCAACGCATTTCTCAATGAATTCTCCTATGGCAACGCATTCAGCTGGCGCGTGCATGTCGCGCCTTCAGACTCAGGAGCGCTTCGGGAGATGATTGATGCGTACCCGTGGGGCGGTAGCCTCACAGCCACGCGCATTGACCAGGCAGATGATCTCCAGCCAATGCTGAACCAGCAACAAACAACAGCACTGATCGTAACGGGTATCGCATTCACTGTGGGTGGGCTGGGGATTCTTGGCGTTGGTATCGCCGGTGTTCGGGAACGCGGCCGGGATTATGGCCTTCGCCGTGCGATTGGAGCCAACAAGCGCAAGATATTCGCTGGCGTGGTAGTACAAACCCTAATTGAAGTAAGCATCGCAATTGTCATTGCGGTTCCGTTCTCCGCGCTGCTGGTTCAGCTAACGGCCAGAAGGCTGGTACTTGCAAGCCTGCCCATGCCGGCATCCACCTTGCTCCCGGTTCAGGCCGCGCTCATTGGCGTTATCGGAGCACTGGTAGTGGGGTTAATCGCCGGCCTGCTGCCTGCCTTACGCGCAAGTCGCACCAGCGTGATCGACGCGCTGCAGAGCTGACTTCTCTTTTCACCGCCTAACCCCAAATCGCGGTACGATTCCGGGTAGCGAACTTTGTGTTCATGGGAGGGGTCAGGAATGCGCGGAATAACAATCTTTTGTGGCGGGGCACATCCAGAATTGGCGGAGGAAATCTGCCAGCACCTGGACACTCCCCTCTCACCAACCAACATCACGCGCTTCAGTAACGACTGCCTGCAGGTGCAGCTCCAGGCGAACTGCCGCGAGCAGGATGTCTTCATCGTGCAGCCGCTTGTTCCACCCGTGCAGGAACATGTGATGGAACTGATGCTGATGCTGGACGCCGCTCGCGGTGCCAGCGCAGCCCGTATCACCGCGGTAATGCCGCACTACAGCTACGCCCGCAGCGACAAGAAGGATGCCCCGCGTATCAGCATTGGCGGACGATTGGTCGCAGATCTCCTTGCAACCGCCGGTGCCGACCGTGTGCTGACAATGGCGCTACACGCACCTCAGGTCCACGGTTTCTTCAGCGTTCCTACCGATCACCTCAACGCACTCAATGTGATTGCAGACCACTTCCGCAAGACCGATATCAGTAACGCCGTCGTTGTTTCGCCAGACCTTGGCAACGCCAAGCAGGCAACGAAATTCGCTCACTCGCTGCGATTGCCAGTGGCGGCCGGCAGTAAACGCCGCATGGCAGACGACAAGGTGAAAGTCGACATGATCGTCGGCAATGTCTCCGGCAAGGACGTGATTGTGCTGGACGACGAGATCGCCACCGGTGGCAGCATGGTAGAGATCGTTGAGAAACTGGACGAAGCCGGCGCCAAGCGTATCAGCATCGCCTGCACCCACGGTCTTTTCGCTGGCTCGGCAATCGCACGATTCGCCGCTTTGAGCGATCGTATCGAGGAAATCGTGACGACCAACACAGTGCCGCTGACCGAAGAGAAAATGCTCCCCAACATGACAGTGCTCAGTATCGCTCCCCTGCTCGCCAA
>CAZYDY010000036.1:0-10294 GCA_964646245.1 uncultured Sphaerobacteraceae bacterium | reverse complement strand
TACGAGATGCATGTCGGCACCTATACCCGGGAGGGCAACTGGGATGCGTTAATCGAGCAGCTTCCTGCTATCAGGGATCTCGGTGTGACGGTACTGGAAATCATGCCGGTTGCGGAGAGCCCGGGTGATCGCAACTGGGGCTACGATGGTGTCTACCACTTTGCGCCCGCCAGCTACTACGGTCGGCCGGATGAAATGCGCCGATTTGTGGATGCTGCCCATCAGCACGGCCTCGCTGTCATCCTGGACGTGGTCTACAACCACTTCGGTCCGGAAGGAAACTATACCGGTCGATATAGCCCGTACTACCTGAGTGAAACCCACGAAACCGATTGGGGTCCCGCCCTGAATTGGGACGGCGAGCACAGCGAGATGGTGCGCCAGTGGGCGATTGATAACGTCTGCTACTGGGTCGAGGAATTCCACATCGATGGCTTCCGCCTCGATGCGACGCACGCGATGGTCGATGACAGCCCAACGCACATCATCCAGGAACTCGGAGAGCGCGCACGTGAGGTCGCTGGCGACAAGACGCTGCTTCTGTATGCGGAAGACGGTCGTCACGATATCCGGCGCGCCCGAGCCATCGAGCGCGGCGGCGAAGGCCTGGATGGCACGTGGGCCGATGACTTCCACCATGAGATGCGGGTCCACCTCACCAACGACAAGGAGATGTGGCTCAAGCACTACGGTGGCACCATGCTCACGATCGCCGAGACGATTAATAGTGGCTTCGGCCCAACAACATTCAAAAAGGGAGATGAATATGTCGTCGAACCAGGGGATCCTGGTCACGCCTTTGTGATTGCATTGCAGAATCACGATCAGGTCGGGAACAGGCCGTTCGGCGAACGCATCCACCACGTAATCAACGAGGATCGCTACAAGGTCGCGAGCGCGTTGTTGCTCTTCGCACCAGAAACACCGCTGATCTTTATGGGCCAGGAGTTCGCTGCCAGCACCCCGTTCTCATATTTCACCGATATGCCGGAAGAGCTTGGCAAACTGGTGACCGAGGGACGCC
This sequence comes from uncultured Sphaerobacteraceae bacterium, assembly GCA_964646245.1. Taxonomy (GTDB): domain Bacteria; phylum Chloroflexota; class Chloroflexia; order Thermomicrobiales; family UBA6265; genus UBA6265. The sequence continues at coordinate 9,270 of CAZYDY010000036.1, read as the reverse complement.
GACGCGAGTTCCGCGAGTTCGGTGCATTTGGCGATGAAGAATTACGTGACTCTATTCCCGATCCCCAGGCCCGATCGACGTTCGAACGCTCCAAACTCCGACTCGAAGAGCGCGACACGTATGCCGGTGTGTATGCCTTGTATCAGGATCTCATCGCACTCAGGAAGTCTGAGGCGGCTTTAAGAGGTGGAGATCGCTCTCGTACAGAAGCGACAGCCCTTGGTGCGGAACTCCTCTCGGTTCGCCGCTGGAGCGACGATCAGGAACTCCTGCTCCTCGCGAACTTCGGCCCGGAAACGAGTACGCCACTGGAAGACGGCTGGACCATCGCCCTCTCCACGCAGAATGAACGCTACGGCGGCCATGGCGAGTCAATGACGTGGGGCGACAACACTGCGATTGTGCCCGCGCGCTCTGCGTTGATACTGCAACGCGACCGTTAGAAACCGGCTTCCTTCAGGGTTTCGACCAATCCGTTCAGCAGCATCTGGGTGGCGATCAGCACAAGGATCATGCCCATCAGGCGTTCCATGGCCATCAGCCCCCGGTCGCCGAGAAGCTTCCGAAGGTCGGATCCAAGGAGAAGGATGATCAGCGTGGCAGCCCATGCGATCAGCACCGCACCCAGCCACACGGGCCAGCGATCCGGTTCCTGTGCGATCAGTAGCAGTTCCGTAGCGAGGATTGACGGCCCGGCGATGTAGGGGATGGCGATGGGAACCACAAACGGTTCATCTTCGATCTCTACCCGCATGTTCTTCTCCTGTGTCGGGAAGATCAGTCGCAAGGCAATGAGCATCAACATCACGCCACCCGCAGCGGTCATTGCCGGGATTGAGATGCTGAGCATGTTCAGCAACCCTTGCCCGAAGAACATAAACGTCAGCATGATCCCAAGCGCGATAAAACATTCGCGCACGATGATGCGACGATGTTTGGCGGGGTCAACGTTCTTCAGGGCAGCCAGCATCGCTGGCACAATTCCGAGCGGGCTGATGACGAAAAAGAAGAGTAGGGCAGCATTTTGAATGGGCATCGTTGCCTCTCAGGTGCTTGGGCCTTTGCCGGACTCTCCATTGAGGCCGGAGTTAGAGAATGTTCTCGATGTTCAAGTGTATCCGGATAGCAGAAAGGGCGGCCACCGTGGCCGCCCTTTCGTGTGATTGTGATGTTAGTCGGCTGCTCGTTGGGCTTCTGCCTGACGAATCGCCTTCCAGATGCGCTGCGGCGTTAGTGGAATATCCACGTGCGTGATACCCCAGGGCTCCAACGCATCGATAACAGCGTTTGCTGTTGCTGGCGTCGCCCCGATTGTCGCTGCCTCACCAATACCTTTCACGCCCATCTCATTGATGTAGGTTGGCGTGGTGGTGTGATGCGTCTCAAACGTCGGGAAGCTGGAAGCGCGCGGCATCGCGTAGTCGTTGAGGGTACCGGTCAGCAACTCGCCATTCTCGGCGTAGTGCATTTCCTCGATCATCGCCTGGCCAATGCCCTGGGCGAGACCTCCATGGACCTGTCCCGTCACCAGTACCGGACTCATGATCGGGCCGCAATCGTCGACGGAGATGTAGCGCAGCCATTTGACTTCGCCGGTATCCGGCATCACTTCCACCACGGCCACGTGGGTGCCGAACGGGAAGGTTGTACCACTGGGGCGGAAGAAGTCGGTGGATTCGAGTCCGGCTTCCATACCATCTGGCAGGTCGCCACTGTACGCAAGTGCAGAGATTTCGGAGAGGGTTACACCGGTATCCGGTACACCCTTCACGCGGAACTTGCCGTTCTCGACTTCGATATCCTCAGCCGATGCTTCCAAGATGTGCGCGGCTATGGCCTTCGCCTTTGTTTCGATCTTGCGAAGGCTGGCCATGAGTGCAGCGCCACCGACCGCGAGGCCCCGGCTACCCATGGTGCCGCGACCCTGAGGGGTGTTGGCGGTATCGCCATGGTGCACCACCACGTCGTTGAAATCCGCGCCGATCACATCTGCTGCCATCTGGGAGAACGTTGTTTCCTGGCCCTGGCCGTGTGGTGAAATACCGGTGAAGATGCTTACCTGGCCGCCTGGTTCAACCCGAACGGTGCTGCTCTCATATGGACCGAATCCGCAAATCTCGACATAGCTGGCCAGGCCGATTCCGATGTACCGCCCTTGCTCACGCAGGCGCTTTTGCTCTGCGCGCAGCTCAGCATAACCAGCCTCTTCCAATGCCTTGTCCAGGGCCTTGTCGTAATCGCCACTGTCATACTGCTGCCCGGACAACGTATCGAACGGGAACTGCTCCGGTTGAATGAAGTTCTTGCGGCGAATTTCGACCGGATCAATTCCCGACTCATCCGCCAGCAAATCAACGATGCGCTCGATGTAGAACGCCGCTTCCGGACGTCCAGCGCCACGGTACGCGCCGTTTGCGCCGGTATTGGTATAGACACTCAGGACGTTGTAATCCATGGCTGGAATGTCATAGCAGCCGGTCGCCATGATGTACGTCGAGTTGCCGAGGTCCAGGCCCTTTGGCCACGCACCGGCGTCCACAAGCACACGACAGCGCAGCGCAGTGATCTTGCCATCCTCGGCCATAGCAGCTTCTACTTCCGCAATTTGATTGCGGCCATGGCTACTGGCGAGCATGTTTTCCGAGCGCGTCTCAATCCATTTCACGGGTTGTTGCAGTTTATTTGCCGCAGCGGCTACGAGGTAGTCCTCATAGTACGCGCCGATCTTCTGGCCGAAGCCGCCACCGACTTCGGGAGTGATGACACGTACCTTGGATTGGCTCATGCCGAGCGCACCGGCAATAGCGTTGCGATTGGTATGCGGTGCCTGCGTACTGGTCCAGACGGTAAGCCCATGCACCGGATCCGGCTGTGCGGCGACGGCCCGCCCTTCCATCGGAACGGCGTTCAACCGCGGAGTATGGATCACGTTCTTAATCGTCCACTTCGCCTCTGCGAAGGCGGCATCCACGTCTCCACCGCGATGACCACCATGTTTCGCCCCGATGTTGTTGGGAACATTGGGATAGATGCGGGGTGCATCATCCTTGATGGCTTCATACACGTCGGTCAGCACGGGGAGGGGATCGATATCCACCATCACCATCTCGGACGCGTCGACTGCCTCACCGCGAGATTTCGCAATCACGATCGCGACCGGATGCCCAACATAGCGCACAGTGCCGCTTGCCAATGGTGGTACCGGCGGTTTGGGAATCGTTCCGTCGTCACCTTCATCGCCTTCGCCAATGGCTTCCGTTTCAACGTTGGCGAAGAGCATTTTGAGGTCGTCGCCTGTGTACACGGCCACAACGCCGGGCATCGCCAGTGCGTCTTCCGTGTGATAGCCGGTGATCGTGCCATGCGGCTCGATGCTGCGCACGATAGCTGCGTGCAGCATTCCGGGGATTTTCAGGTCGTCAACATACGTAGACGATCCGGTGATAAGCCTGGGATCTTCCTTGCGACGGACGCTTGCGCCCACCATTTTGCTCATGACCATGGTGCGTACTCCGATTGTGCTGGCGTTGTTGGCGCCAGAGGAGGTCGATTGCTTTCAGTTTGCGTGAGAAATCCGGGAGCGTCAAATAGGCTACAGGGTATCATTCTTCATTATCTGGAAGAGGGAGAGTTGATGCCGTACAACAAGCCACGGTTCTGGCTGGAAATGCTGATTTTGGGATTCATGCTGGTATTGGGCATGGGTACATTGCATGCCTGGTTGCCGGGAGGCTGGGGGTCTTTGGCGCGCGTATTCTTCGCAGCCGCGCTGTTCGGGACGTACGCATTGCACTACGAGCGCCAGTGGAATCGAGAAGACCGGCCGTAATCAGGCCGGTCTTTGAGGCTCTAACTCGTCGTCGCGTGTTGACCCAACCCCGCAGGACCAGACCGTGCCTTCACGAAGAGGGTGATGGCAATGAGCGTCACGATGTACGGCAGTGCCACCAGCAGGTCGCTGGAGATCGGGAAGCCGGGCGTACTCTGGCCCTGCACCTGAATCCCCTCTGCTGCGCCGAAGAGCAGGGCGGCACCAAGCGCTCCCCACGGGTTCCAGGCCCCGAGAATCACTGCTGCCAGGGCAATGAATCCACGGCCGTTCGTCATGTCCAGTGTGAAGTAGTTGAGGTTTCCAATGCTGAGGTAGGCACCACCGAGCCCGGCGAGTGCACCACTTGCGAGCACTGCGCCGTAGCGGTACAGCGTGATATTGATACCCGCGCTCACTGTTGCCTGTGGATGCTCACCACAGGATTGCAGTCGCAACCCTTGCCGGGTTTTGAACAGGAAGAACGCGACTACCGGCACCAATGCGAATGCGAGCGGCACCAAAATGCTCATACTGCCGATTTTGGGCAGGCTGTGAACACGGTCGCTTCCTCCGGCTGAGCCCCAGATCGATTTAACGAGGAATGCGGTTAACCCCATCGCAATCAGGTTTACGGCCGTACCGACCACGATCTGGTTACCCCGGAAGGTGATACTCCAGACCGCGTGAATCATGGATCCGAGCATTGCACAAAGCAGGCCGATCACCAGTCCGGCGAAAACATTCCCTGTCCAGTATGTTCCGGCCACAGCGAAGAAGGCGCCGATCAGCATCAACCCTTCAAGGGCAATATTGATAACCCCCGCGCGCTCACAAATGAGGCCACCCAATGCAGCAAAGATCAATGGAGTACTGACGCGGAGAATGCGGGTGAGCAGATCGAGCGTGAAGAAATCTTCCATAGCGCTACACCCCCGCCTTGTTGGCCGCAGAGCGGCGCGCCATCCGGCTGCGCAATGCCGGTAACCGGTTGGCTACTTCCAGCGCTGCTACCGCCAGGATAATGAATCCCTGAATCAACTGAACAATCTCCTTGGAGACATTGGCACTTTGCATTGAAGGTCCACCGGCGTTGAGTACACCAAAGAGCAATCCGGCGAAGACCACGCCGATTGGGTGGTTCCGTCCCACCAACCCGACCGCAATAGCCGTAAAGCCATATCCGGGTGGAGTTGCCCAGTGGCGACCATGCAGCCCAAGTGCTTCGCCTGCACCGGCAAGGCCGGCGAGTGCTCCTGCAAGGGCCATTGCTATGGCAATCGTTGCACCCCACTTGATGCCACCGTACGACGATGCCCCTTCGCTCAGTCCCACCGCGCGGACGTTGTATCCGAACCTGGTGTTGAAAAGGATGTACCAGAGAATGATCGCCGCCACGATCGCGATGACGATGCCGAGGTGCAATCGGGTGGGTTCCAGAAGCAACGGCAGGCGCGCCGCATCAACGACACGCTCTGTTGCGATGAAATTGGGATCGACAGGAAGCCGATCCGCCTGGCGCAATGAAAGATAGGTGATGATACGGATGGCGAGGTAGTTGAGCATGATGGTCGTGATAACCTCATGCGCACCAGCCTTTGCCTTCAGGATTCCTGGAATGAATCCCCAGATAGCCCCGCCAATGGCCCCGCTAAGGAGTGCCAAAGGAATGTACACCGGCGCAGGCAACCCCAGGTCCCAGGCACCGACGAGTCCGGCGATAAATCCGCCAGTGATGAGCTGGCCTTCTACACCGATGTTGAACAAACCTGCCCGGTAGGAAAGCGCGAATGCCAGGCCACCCAGGATGAGCGGAGCGGAATAGATGAGCGTTTCAGCGATAGCACGCCGACCGATCAATGCTCCGTCCACAAGTGCGGTATATGCCTCAATTGGGTTCGCACCGGAGAGTTGCATCACCAACCCACCGAGCAAAAGCGCAATCGCCACTGCTGCCAGCGAGCCCAGGATACTGATGAGTGTAGACGTCTTGCTATTCGACGATGTCATCGCTGGAACGCCCTCCCATCAACAGGCCAAGGTGATTACGTGTCACCTCGCCAGCCATGAATTCGCCAGTTATTTGATAGTCACTCATCACCACTATGCGGTCACTCAGGTCCATTACTTCATCCAGGTCGTAACTCAATAGCATTACGGCCTTGCCCTCATCTCGCACGCGCACCAGCTCCTTGTGGACGAATTCGATCGCGCCGACATCCAGCCCTCGTGTTGGTTGAATAGCCAGCAACACATCGGGATTACGGAACAGCTCTCGCGCGATGATGAGTTTTTGCTGGTTTCCGCCGGAAAGAGATCGTGCTGCGGTATCCGGTGATGGAGCACGCACATCGAACTCTTGCATGAGCTCTGAAGTAATGCGTTGGGATGTCTTTTTGCGTATAAGGCCATTGCGAACAAAGGGCTCGCCCTGGGTATTGCCCAACAACACGTTCTCCCACAATGGGAAGTCCAAAACCAGGCCGCGGTGATGGCGATCTTCTGGGATATAGCTCAAACCGGCACTGCGGAACTGATTCGGATCAGCCGAAGAGACGTCCTGATCGTTCACAGTCAGCGTGCCTTCGTCGAGTTCCCTCAGTCCGGAGAGGACCTCTACCAGTTCGGACTGGCCGTTCCCCTCTACACCGCACACGCCCAGGATTTCACCAGCACGCATTTCCAGGTTCTCAATGCTCAGCGGTTTGTGACCCTGGATTGCCGGAGCCTTGATATTCTTCGCAGAGAGAATCACACGCCCTGGCTCGGCTGGCGTGCGTTCAACGGTAAGGCTTACACCGCGACCAACCATGAGGTCTGCAAGTTCCTGCCCGGTGGTCTCGGCTGTAACGCGCTCGCCAACGGTCTTTCCGCGCCGGATGACTGTCACCCGGTCACTGGCGGCAGCAACTTCTTTCAGCTTGTGGGTAATAAAAATGATGGTGGTGCCATCGGCTTTCAGTCGATTGAGGATGCCATAGAGGTCCTCAATTTCCTGTGGGGTCAGGAGCGCCGTTGGCTCGTCCAGGATCAGGATTTTGCTGCCCTGGTACAAGGCTTTCAGGATTTCGACACGCTGCTGCAGTCCAACAGAAAGCTCTTCTACCCTTGCGTCCGGATTAATGAGCAGGCCATACGCCTCACTCAGGTCCTTTACGCGCTGCGAGGCCGCCGCGCGGTCCAGCAAGGATGAGCGTCCCTCATTCCCGAGAATAATGTTTTCAGTGACGGTAAATCGGGGGATGAGCATGAAGTGCTGATGCACCATACCAAGGCCCGCCATTACGGCTTCCCGGGGGCCATCGAAGCTGACGAAGCGGTCGTTGACGGCAATATCGCCTTCATCGGGCGAATACAATCCAAAAAGGATATTCATCAGCGTGGATTTACCGGCACCGTTCTCGCCAAGCAGGGCGTGAATCTCGCCTGGTTTTACCAGTAGGTCAATACCATCGTTTGCCACCACACCGGGGAATCGCTTAACGATTCCACGCATGCGAATGGCGTACTCAACCTGGTGAGCATCCGGGGTTTGGGGGTTGGTGGCAGCGTTCATTGGCATCAAGGAAGGGCGCGGACATTGCCCGCGCCCTTGTGAATGTTCGAATCCTAGCTTTCCGGAGTAGCTTCATCGCCTTCTGGCGTGGCGTCTCCGGCCGGGATTGCATCCGGGCTAACCAGTTCGAAGCTCTCGAGTGTGTCATCGTCCACCGGCGGCACAATGGCACCTGAAGCGATGGCAGCGGAGTAAGCCTCGATCGTGGCCAGGGCATCTTCCGGCACGCTGCTGTGGATTGCACCGAGGCTAATGCCATCGTCTGCAATACCAAGGTTGTGGGTCGTGGCTTCGAATGTATCTTCCTGCACGCTCTTGATGGAATCATAGACACCGGTATCGATGCCCTTGATCACAGCAGCCAGCTGGAAGTCTTCGCCAAGCTCGGCCTGGTCGCGGTCAGCGGCAAGAACCCAGAAGCCTTCGCCCTTCTCGATAGCGGCGTCGAATGCACCAATACCGGTGCGGCCAGCAGCCGCATGAACGACGTCTGCACCAGCGTTGAACTGCGCCAGTGAGAGTTCCTTGCCACCGTCCGGATCTTCGAAGTCGTCGGCATAGGCAATGGCGATTTCGATATCCGGGTTAACACTGCGGGCACCGGCAACATAGCCGACTTCGTAGCGCATAACGGGTGGGATTCGGATGCCACCAACGAAACCAATCTGGTTCGTCTGGGTGGTGAGTGCGGCAATGACGCCAGCGAGGAAGGCACCTTCCTGCTCGCGGAAGAGGTAGTTCACCACATTATCTGCCTCGACTTCGGAGTCGATCAGCGCGAACTTGTGGTCAGGATACATCGCCGCAACTTCGGTGAGTGCATCAGTCAGCAGGAAACCAATTGCCACGGTGATGTCACCGCTCTCGGCCGAATCGGTGAGGTTGCGTACGTAGTCTGCAGCAGTCTGGCTCTCGAGCACATTAAAGGTGATACCGAGCTCGTCCTGAGCGCGCATACCGCCTTCGTTCGCCATATCGTTGAAGCTCTGGTCGCCAATGCCGGCGGTATCTGTCACCATTGTTGCGGTGATCGAATCCTGGGCGGAAACGCCCATGGAAGAGAGATACGGCACTGAGATCGCGGCAGCACTACCAGCGAGTACCAATCGACGTCGATTGAAACGGCTCGTCATCATAGTATTGTTGCTCCTGTGATCATGGCGCGATGCAGCGGGCACGCACCAAAAAATTGTTTTCACCCAAACGGTCGGGTTAAATGAAACTGTAACAAATGTTGACCAACACTTGCGAATGGTTTCACCGGTAACGAGGCCCCATATTGAGTACAGACAACCCTGCTAGCGATATACAATTCGGCATTGAGAGCGACACAACCACGCGAGAAAATGCTTCACAGGTTACCGGTGCTGAGCCGCAAGCCTCGTTTGCGAACCGGATATCCATGGTCCAGGCGGCGCAGATCGTGCTGCTGCAACGCCAGAATGTTGTGGATGATGCTGCAGCCAACGCCATGTTGCGCGCCGTCGATTCAGTGCAGTTGGGGTATCGCGAACCCGAGACTGCCGTTTGGGCGGTGACCGAGGCGCTCGAGGATCGCCTCAACGCTGCTGTGCCAGGCGAAATCGCCGGCGCCGGGTCCCTCGGCAGAACACGCAGTGAAACCATTCACACAGCACTCCGCCTCCATTGGCGGGAGCGCGCGGCCAAAGTGGCTTCTCGCTCATTGAATCTCCGCGCTGTACTCCATGAATTGGCGCAAGCCCACGTGGTGACGGTGATGGGTGCGTTTGCCGACCGGAAGGCGGCAGCACCAACAACGTTGGCGCACTTCCTCGGTGGAGTGATGGGGCCGGCCGAATCGACCTGGAAGCGATTGCTCTCCTCCATCGATGCGCTCGATCGTTCTCCACTTGGCGCCGGGTTGCTTATTGGCGAAGTCTTCAGC
>CAZYDY010000035.1:0-10325 GCA_964646245.1 uncultured Sphaerobacteraceae bacterium | reverse complement strand
ATCCTTCCGATCCTCGGAGATATGGAGGCTGCCATGTACATCTCCGGAGCGGCACGAGTAGATGGCAGCAAAATGCGATCGGCGCTCACCAACGCCGCGGAGAAACTCGGGGCCCGGATAGTCCATGGCAACGCGAGTCTCAACGTTGAATCCGGCAGGGTCGTCGGTGTTACAACCGACGACGGGTCAATCGCGGTGGATGCGGTCGTGGTCGCCGCAGGCGCATGGACGAACCATGTGCTGGAACCGACGGAATTCAAACTCGCGATTAATCCTCAAAAGGGACAGATCGTTCATATCGAAATGCCGGGCCAGGACACCTCTCGCTGGCCTATTCTCGGCTGGGGTGGATCGCAGTATCAGCTTAGCTTCGGGCCGGATCGGGTAGTTTGCGGTGCCACGCGCGAGTTCGATTCCGGCTACGACACACGGGTCACACCAGCCGGAGTCAAACACGTGCTGGATGAACAACTCCGCCTCTGTCCGGGTCTTGCGGACGGCACGCTGGCCGAAGTGCGTGTTGGACTTCGCCCCTACTCCGATGATGCGCTGCCGTTCATCGGTGCGGTTCCTGGCGTCGACAACCTCGTTGTTGGCTCGGGTCACGGACCAAGCGGATTGCAGCTTGGACCATATAGCGGGTTGCTGGCCGCCGAGCTGGCACAAGGATTGCAACCGTCAGCAGACATCAGCAGCTTCCGGCTGGATCGACCAGTCGAGTTTGTGGAGGTACCTCACTAATGGATCATCCAGTCACGTTTGGCATTGTTACGGGTCAGCATCATCTCACCTGGGATCAGGTTCGCTCCCAGTGGCTCCTGGCAGAGGAACTCGGGTTCGAGAATCTCTACCTGTTTGATCACTTCACTGGCCTGTATGACAGTGAGGATGGTCCTTGCCTGGAGGCCAGCACGCTTTTGGCCGGCCTGGCTGGTGTTACGTCGAAAGCCAACATCGGCGTGATGGTCTATGGAAACACCCATCGTCACCCTGCGATTCTGGCAAAGGAGATCGTGACGATCGATCACCTCAGCGGTGGACGCGCAGTGCTCGGTATCGGAGCAGGATGGAACGTCAACGAACACCGCTGGTATGGGCTCGACCTGCCGTCCCCCGGCAAACGCGTCAGGCAGTTCGATGAAGCCATGACAGTTATCAATGGCCTCCTGACGACTGAAGGGCGATTCAGCTTCGACGGTGATTTTTATCAAATCGACGATGCACCCTTTCAACCGAAGCCGGTCAATGGTCGCATTCCGGTGCTGATCGGCGGCAAGAAGCCGAAGATGCTACGCGTGGTTGCGAAACACGCGGACGTTTGGGATGGTGGCGGTCGATTCGAGGAGCGCACACCTCGCGTGGAAGAGTTCAAGCGGGCGTGTGATGAAGTCGGGAGAGACTTCAACGAGGTCGTGCAATCGCAGGGATTCGGAGCCAGCGGGCTGCTGGACCGGGATAATCTCGACAAGCTCATCACCACTCATCTTGAAGCCGGCGTACGTCATTTTCATTTCGATATGCCCCTCACGTCCGAAGAGCAGGAACAGGTGCGTGAAATCGCTACCGAGATACTGCCGCAATACCGCGCCAAATAACGTCACACCAGCTTGGTATTGGTGAACCCAATCCGTTCAAGAAGGAGACCTCAATGCAAATCGCAGACATGATCGAAGGTCCAATCAAAATGGTGACCTTTGATTTGTACGACACGCTTATCGAGGCTGATCCGCCAGGCTGGGTTCGCTTCCAAAAGGCCCTGGAGCTTTCCGGATTCGACATCGAAACTCCTGAGGTGATGCGTGCCTACACTGCTGGTCAGCAGTTTTTCACGAAAGAGAACGGTCGGTACCCGATTCGGGACCGTACTCCTGAAGAGAAGGAAGAGTTCCAGATCAACCTCGCAGGGATTTCCATGGAGGCACTTGGCCTGCCAACGGATGACCAAACCGTGGAAACGGTGAGAAGCAACTTCCGAGATGACACTCGCGCGGGGAAGATACTGGGGTATCGGGCATATGACGAAGTTCCCGGTGTGTTGGAGCGCTTAAGAAAGAAAAAGATCATGACTGCGGTCATATCCAATGCGGATAGCGATGTTACGCGCCTTTGCCTGCAGATGGGATTCTCCGAGCAGATGGACCTCATCGTCACCTCCGCGCTGGTTGGTTGGGAGAAGCCGGATGCCCGCACCTTCTATGCAGCACTGGAGCCGTTCAACCTGCCAGCATCGAGTGTGCTTCATGTGGGAGATCAACCGGGCAGCGATGTCCTCGGGGCGCGAGCAGTCGGCATGGCGGCCGCATTACTGGACCGATATGACCAGTACCCTGATGAACCTGAGAATGCCGAGCGTGTGACATCGCTGAACCAGCTCGCCGACCTGGTGATTGAATATAACGAATCCTTCGATTAGGAAATTCGCACGCGTGCCGGCAAATACGGTATAATCATTGATGCAGTCAGACGAATTCTGATTGACTCTGCGTGCTTTAAGCGCAGAATCAGCATATAAGCCGCAATATTACACGCGAGTTTTGGTTGGGTGGTGATTCAAGTTTATGCGTGTTGAGATTCGAGATAGCGAAGGCTTTGAACAGCTTCTGCGTCGATTCAATAAGTCCATCGAGCGTTCGGGCGTTTTGCGCGAGCATCGACGCGGACTGCGCTTCATTAGCGTCCAGGAAGAGGACCGAGCGAAGCGTCGAAAGGCTGAGCGCCGCCGCCGCCGAACCGCTGCCAAGTAATGGTTGAAGTTCGGTAGCCCAAACGAGGCCGGAGTTGATCTTTTAGATCAGCTCCGGTTTTCGCTTTTTCATGACTGTGGCACCATTCCAGACAATGAGTCGTCGCGCTTTGAATAAGGATGGTACCTGCATGCGAGTTTTGATCTCTGCCGATATGGAAGGCACCTGTGGTGTCAGCAGCTGGGTGCATGTGCAAGCACCAGAAGTAACCTCACCCAACCAACCGGCCAGCACCGTGGAGTACGAACGGTTCCGCAAACAGATGACGGCTGAAGTGAATGCCGCCATTGAGGGCGCGTTTGCTGGTGGCGCCACCGCGGTGATCGTCAACGACAGCCATGATGGCCAGCGCAATATCCTGATTGAAGACCTGCACCGGGACGCGCAATACATTTCCGGCGCCGACAAGCCGCTCGGAATGATGCAGGGCGTCGACCTGGATATCGATGCAGTGATCTACACGGGGTATCACGCCAAGGCAGGAACCGTTGGTGCTCCCCTCGCCCACACCTGGAATCTGTGGGTGCAGGATGTACGAGTCAACGGCAAATCAACAGGGGAGTTCGGTATCAACGCTGCCATCGCCGGTGCCTTCGATGCTCGGGTGATCATGATTGCGGGCGATGACCAGGCCGTAAAGCAGACACAGGATTTCATTGGCTCGGGTGTAAAGGGCGTCATCGTAAAAACCGGAATCAGTTCCAGCGCGGCCTTGCACGATTCACCGGAAGTGGCGATTGAGCGAATCCGGGAGGGCGCGCAGGAAGCCATAAAGGGCGCCAAGACCGATCCGTTCATCATAGAGCCCAACACGACTATTGAGATCGATGCCGATCACCAGGCGCGCATCGACCAGGCGATGCTCATTCCTGGCACAACGCGAGCGGGCAATCGCACAGTCGCCTTCACCGTGAATAACGGCAAAGAACTAAACAACCTCTTCCGGCTGGTGACCAAAGTGGGCGGCCTCGCCCTCAATCATTGATTGTCGAGTTCGGCGATTTGCCGCTCGAGTTCATCCATCCGTCTTTGGGCGAGCGGCAGGCGTTCGCCCAGGCGGTGTCGCTCCTCCGCTTCGGCTGACCGTTCCCTCATCAGGTGCTGGCGCTCCTGGAAGAGATTTTGCTCGTTCACCTTTCGAACGGCGCACGCGTTACAGTTGCGGTTGTAATCCATCCAGCCACCACAGACCGGGCATTGTGGTGCGAGGTCGGCAAGGGTGGCGTCGGCTGGCATCTGCTCCTCGCCAAGGCCAGCATCACGAAGCACAACGGCATACGCCGCAACACTTTCGCGCAAGTGGTGACGAAGTGGCTCCACAAGATCTGTGGGTGTATCGCCCGGGACCAGCTTCCCCGCATCGCCCGCTTCATGTTCGAACACTGGTTGGGCAAGGATGCCGCCTCGCTCAATCCAGTCCAGGCGTTCGCTCCATCGGAAAGCCTCATCCCCGATCTGGAATGACACCTGATATGGCTCCGATTCGCTTACTTCAACATTGGTAATCGGTGTGGGTGGCAATGGATGGTAGGGCTGCGGTTCGATTTTGCGAGCAGCCTGCAGTTCGGATTCCACATTCGAGAGCGCTTCAGTTAGCAGCTCGATTCGATGCGACCACGGGTTATCCGGCGAAAGGGCGAGTTCGCCCTGATCGATATCAAACTGGATCGCCATACGGCGGCGTTCCAACGCTGCCCGTCGAGATTCGACTCCCGACTGCTCGTCGTCGATATTGCGGGAGCGTTCCTCCACGATTCGTTGCATATGAGGCGGGAGTTTTCTGGTTTGATCATTGTTTTGCTGGGACACATGCATCTCCTGACATCTATCGATATTGTGCCACATGTCCCATATGTACCCACCAGTCAGCAGTGAATGCTATTGCCGTATTAAGCGGTGTTAAGTATGATGCATTCAGATCACTCAAACGATATGCGGAAGCCCGAGGGCACGGTGCGTTCGGCGCAGCAGTTCTTCGTTTGGTGGTTGATGTCAAACGGAGGATAGAAATGTCCACGAACTATCGACCAGATCGACGCAAGTTGATCCAGCACGGAGCGCTCGCTTCTGCCGCGGCAATGGGTGCCGCATCCATGCCCTGGCTGCGAAGTGACGCTGCCGCCCAGCTGTCCCGTAACGAGACGCTTTTCACTGTTGGTATGCAATGGGGGCCACCCACCAACTTCAGCCCGATTGCACCGACGTCCTCATCAACCTGGCCAGTACAAACGGCCTTTCCGCACATGTATGAACAACTCTGCATGTTCAACGTTGTTACCGGTGAGCTTGAGCCACTGTTGGCAGAGTCCCACGAGTTCTCTGAGGACAACACCGAAGTCACCATTACGCTGCATGAAGGCACTGCGTGGGCAGATGGCACACCACTTACCGCCGAAGACGTAGCGTTCACATTCGACCTCCCGAACAATGTGGATGGCCTGCCGTTCTCCGGCCTTACCCGCTACATCTCTGGCGCAGAAGCAGTGGATGATCGCACTGTTCGTCTCATCTGCGAAGCAGAAGCGAACAACCCGGGCATGGTTCGCGTGTACCTGCAATCGGTCCCGATTCTTCCCAAGCATATTTGGGAACCATTGATGGAAGGCGAAGAGCCGATCACCAATGTTATCGATATGGATCCGATAGCCTCTGGCCCCTACAAGATCAGTCAGTCCAACGCCCAGCAGATTGTGCTGGAACGACGTGACGATTACTGGGGCAATGAAACTATTGGGCAGCCGAATCCGAAGTACCTTGCGCACCCAATTCCGTCTTCAAACGATGACGCCAACCTGGCCTTCAGCCGTGGCGACGTTGACCTGAGCCAAAACTTTATTCCACAGGTTTGGCAGATTTGGGAAGAGGAAGGTCAGCCGGCCGGTACCTGGTTCAAGGACCAGCCGTATCACATTCCTGGTGCTATCCCTGCATTGCAGATCAACATCAACCGCCCGGGACTGGATAACAAGCTCGTACGCCGCGCGCTTGCCCACACAATCAACTACGAGCAAGTCGCGGAAATGGCGATGTCTCGCTATTCCAACCCGATGAAGCCAAGCCTTATCCTGACTGATGGTGCCGAAGCGGAGATTTATGACGAAGCCGCCGCCGAAGCAACCGGATGGTCATACAACCCTGAAGAGGCAACCCGAATTCTTGAAGAAGAACTTGGTGCAACCAAGGGTGACGACGGCATCTACGTACTGGAAGATGGCACCCGGTTGGGTCCATGGAAGGTAATGTGTCCATATGGCTGGACCGACTGGATGACCGCGCTGGAAATCGTGGTACAGGGTGGACGAGATGCCGGGTTCGACCTCGAAACCGACTTCCCGGAAGCTCCGATTCGCATGACCAACCAGCAGAATGGCGATTTCGACTTCTCGCTGCATAGTTATGCGGGTGTATCGGCCGCCGGCCCATGGCAGCGATTCAGCGAAACCATGGACAGCCGGGGCGTTCCGGAGCTCGGGCAGACCGCGTTCACGAACTTCAACCGGTTCAGCAGCCCGGAAGCGGAAGAGATCCTGGATCAGATTCCGTCCGAGACTGACCCTGAAGCGCAAAAAGATCTCTATACCCAGCTGGACGATATCTATCGTGATGAGATCCCCAGCATTGGCCTGATGTATCGTCCGTCGCAGTTCTATTCGTACAACGAAACTGCATGGCAAGGTTTCCCGAACGAAGACAACGACTATGCTCCACCGATGCATTTGGGTGCAGGTATCCGAATCCTGTCCCAGATCGAACCAATCGAATAGTCGATACCAGCGGGGCGCGGATTAATTTCCGCGCCCTTCTGAATTGTTCTTAAACCTCGCCGGGGTAAAAATATGTCATCGTTCCAAAAGTACCTGCTGCGGAAACTCCTGTGGTTTCTTGCAGCGGCGCTGGTCGCACTGACGCTGAATTTCTTCCTGCCGAGAATGATTCCCGGTAATCCGGTGGATTCAATTATCTCGCAGATGTCTCAGGGTGGTCAGGCAGATTCAGCCTCCATGCAACGTATTTACGAAACGTACATGGAGGAATTTGGCCTTCATCAGTCTCCAGTCGAGCAATTCATTTCTTACCTGGGCAATGTTATGCGTGGCAATCTTGGAACCTCGTTTGCCATGTATCCGGCGCCGGTTTCACAGATCATCGGTGATGCCCTGCCGTGGACGATTGCCCTGCAACTTCCGGCCATTTTGGTTGGATGGATTGCTGGTAACGTGTTCGGCGCAATCGCCGCGTACCGCGGTGGTTGGTTCGACCGGGGCGGATTCGTAGGATCGCTCGTTGCCTCCAGCATCCCCTACTACTGTTTCGCCATTTTGCTGGTGTACGGCGTGGCGGTTCAGCTTGATTGGTTACCCGCACGCGGTGCCTACTCGTTTGGCATGTGGCCAAACTGGAGCTGGGCATTCTTCAGCGATGCCCTTGATCACTACTGGCTACCGTTCATTTCACTGGTGGTTGTGTTCATAGGTGGGCAAGCCATTGGTATGCGCTCAATGGCGATTTACGAGTTGGGGTCCGATTACGTGGATTACAGCCACGGCCTTGGCGTGCCCGATAACAGAATCGTTCGCTACATCTTCAGGAATGCAATGTTGCCGCAGGTAACTGGCCTGGCGCTATCTATTGGCTCGCTGGTAGGTGGTGCGCTTATTACCGAGGCAGTTTTCAGCTATCCCGGCATCGGTAACCTGCTCTTCACCGCAATTCGGCAGAACGATTACCCGGTGATCCAGGGCATCACACTGCTCATCATGATCGCCGTTTTGGCGGCAAACTTTATCGTCGATATTTTGTACGGTGTGATCGATCCCCGGATTCGCGCATCGCAATCTGGTGGGTAGGAGTAAACAATGAGCGGTGTACCCGTAGCAATGGATGCGCAACCTACCCCGACGCCTCCGGGCTCCACGGTCCGAACGAGGGTTCGATCATTCACCCGATTATTGAGTGCACGATTCTGGATCGCGTTTGGGTTGGTAATTGCAATTCTCTTCTTCGCCTTTATTGGCCCCTTCTTGTGGGGCAAGGGAGATCCGCGTGACGTCGTGGGTGCTCTCTACGACGAACCCAGCCGCGAGATGTGGCTTGGTACAGATAACTTTGGCCGTGACGTCTTCACACAACTGATGCACGGAACCAGGTCGTCTCTCATCATCGGTGTTATCGCAGGAGTCATCGCCACCTTCATTGGTGTTGCCATTGGGCTCACAGCCGGGTATTTCGGCGGCATTGTGGATGAGGCGATGATGGGCATCACGAACGTCGTCATCACAATCCCAACGATTGTCGTCTTGATCCTGCTCTCCGTGGCGATCGGCACGAAATCAATCATCACCATGGCAGTGATCATTGGAATCACGAGCTGGCCCTGGACTGCGCGTGCCGTGCGAGCCCAGGCAAGCTCCGTGAGGACTCGCGAGCATGTGGACCTCGCCCGGCTCAGCGGCGGCAGCACGATTTCGCTGATGGTTTTGGAAGTGCTTCCGTACATGCTGAGCTACATCTTCATGGCCTTCGTGCTTCAGATGACACAAGGCATTCTGCAGGAAGCAGCGCTTTCCATGCTTGGTCTGGGGCCCAGCAATGCGGTGTCCCTGGGAATCATGCTGCACTGGAGCCTGCTGTGGGAAGCTGTCCGTACCGGTGCCTGGTGGGCATTCATTCCACCAACAGTGATGCTTACCCTGATCGCGTTCTCACTCTTCCTGCTGCAATCCAGCCTGGATGAAGTGTTCAACCCACGCTTGCGCGGACGCTAGGAGAACGCCCTGTGAAAGCTACAAACATTTCAGTGCAATATGAGACCCGGGATGGCTCCCAGGTAATTGCCGTAAAGAACGCCTCGTTTACTTTGGAGCATGGTGAAATCCTCGGCATCGCCGGTGAATCGGGTTCCGGCAAATCAACGTTGGCTGCGGCCATCTCTGGAAACAGCGCCATGAATATGCGCATCAGTACCGGGTCGGTTCTGTTCGATGGAGGGCAAGAGATCGATCTTGTTGCCGCCCAGGGCATCCCGCGTGAACTGCGAGGCCGCCGCATTTCCTTGCTGCCGCAACGAGCGTTGAACGCACTCAACCCAACAGCCCGCATCGGAGATTTCGCCTTTGATGTGGTGCGGGCACACGACAGGAAAATGTCCAGGCGAGAGGCGCTTGAGAAGACCGGGGATCGGCTCGATCAGCTTGGGCTTCCACGCAATGTGTTGAAGATGTACCCCCACCAGCTCAGTGGCGGCATGCGCCAACGGGTGGTGACGGTTATCAGTACCCTTCTCGATCCCGAGATTTTAATCGCTGACGAACCTACTTCGGCGCTCGATGTTTCCAGTCAGAAGGCGCTGGTGCTCATGCTGCAGAAGATGATGGACGAGGGCATGCTGAGTCGCGCCATTTTCATCACTCACGACCTGGCATTGCTCAGTAACATCGCCACTCGTATCTCCATCATGAAAGATGGGGAGATTCTGGAAACAAACACCACTCAGGAGATTGTCCGCAACTCCCAACATCCATACACGCGGGCACTGCTCGATTCTGTGCTGGAACCGGATCCGTCCGTGCGCACCCGGGTGATTCAGGGCACAGTTGAGGAAGGCGCCGCCGAGCTCACTTCAGACGTCGAT
Source organism: uncultured Sphaerobacteraceae bacterium (assembly GCA_964646245.1). Lineage (GTDB taxonomy): Bacteria > Chloroflexota > Chloroflexia > Thermomicrobiales > UBA6265 > UBA6265. The sequence goes on along the minus strand of CAZYDY010000035.1, from coordinate 950 downwards.
GTACCTGTTGAGATCTCTTCCAAACGAGATGAATCCTCCCACTTTGCAGCGAAGAACCTGACCAAGGTATTCGGGCAAGGAAGTGAGGCGGTACGTGCCGTAAGTGACGTCAGCTTCGAAGTTGAGCAGGGCGAGATCATCGCTATTGTGGGCGAAAGCGGCAGCGGCAAGAGCACCCTCGCCCGAATGCTGCTCAAACTCAGCCCTCCCACTGATGGCGTGATCGAGCTGGATGGCCGTGACGTGGCGAAACTCAATAATCCTCGCCAACTGAAGCCGTATTGGCGGGATGTGCAAGGGGTTTTCCAGAATCCAATGGGTTCGTTCAACCAGTTCTACACCGTCCATAAAGTGTTGGACAAGACCTTCAACCTTCAGGACAAGAAGGCGAGCCGACGCGAGCGCGACGCCAAGATTCGGCAGGTGCTTCAACTGGTGGGCCTGGACCCGGATGCCGTATTGCAACGTAGCGCACACGAACTCTCCGGTGGACAGGCTCAGCGCGTGATCATCGCGCGGGCTCTGCTGGTGGATCCAAAAATCCTGATTGCGGATGAGAGTACATCCGCGCTGGATGCTTCCCTGCGGGTGACAATCCTGAACGTGTTCAAGGATCTCAGCAAACGCCTCAACCTCAGCCTGCTCTTCATCACCCACGATATCGGACAGGCCTACTACCTCGCCGACCGGGTGCTAGTGATGTATCGCGGCGAAATGGTGGAACATGGAGCGACTGAAGAAGTGCTGCAGAATCCCCAGCACGAATACACGAAGCGCTTGCTTGCGGACGTTCCCCGGCTTGGAGGCTGGAGCCAGGCTCCCGGAGATGTTTCTCTGGAGGAGCTGTCGAAGGCGATTACCTAGCGAATCTTGTGGCGTTGTACTTCGTACATCAGCAGCGCCGCAGCAATACTGAGGTTGAGCGACTCCGCCGTGCCGGTCATTGGTAT